>NZ_JBHVCT010000137.1:0-9763 GCF_042803195.1 Streptomyces sp. NPDC057428 | reverse complement strand
GCGCGTCGGTGTCGAATAACACGGGCGGGGGGGGGGCGGGCGGGGGGGGCCCCGCGCCCCGGGGGCGCGGGCGCCCCCGGGGGGGGGCCCGGGGGCCCCATCCCCGGGGGCCCGGTCCCCCCCCCCCGCCCCTCCCCCCCCGCCGAGCGGGGTCTCACCCGGCCGGGAGCCTTGTCTCCCGGCCGGGTGAGACCCGCTTTCTTTTTTCTTTGTTCCGGAGCCCTTCTTCAGGGGGCGTACTCACTCCCGGGCACGCACCCGTACCCGGCGAGTGCCCGCCCGGCCGCGGCGGCGGGCAACGGGCCGCCGGTCAGGGCCACTTCCCGCAGCAGCGGAACAGCCCGGTCGGCGAACGGCCTGCCGCCGGTGCCGAATCCGAGCCGCGCCAGGACGTCCACGCCGAACGCCTGCCGCAGCGGGTCCCCGTCCGCCGTCCACGCGGCCGCCGCCCGGAACGTCTCCTCGTCGCCCCGCAGCCACAGGGCGCTGACCGCCACCAGCCAGTTGTCCAGGTCCGGGTCCCGGTCGCGCAGCGCGCGCAGCGCGAGTTCCTCGCACGGGGCCCGCAGCCCCAGTCCGTCCTCCAGGAGTGTCGCGACGGCGCCGTGCCCCGTCTGCCGTTCCTGGCCGGCGAACGGCTCACCCTCCCGCCGCAGTTCCACGGTGACCGTCACCCCGCCGTCCACCGGTGCGCGGCGCACCACCGTCTCGTGGCCCTCGGCGCCGTACAGGGCGCCCAGGGCCTCGCGCATCTCGTGTTCCACGTCCAGGCTCAGCATCCGCCTGGCCTCGTCGAGGGCGGGGGAGAGCGCGCGTGCGCCGTGCCCGAGCAGGGTCCGGACGGTGCGGGAGGACCCCCGGCGGGCCGCGACCACCAGCGGAGGCTCACCGTGCGGGCCCGGCAGGTCGGGGTCGGCCCCGTGCGCGAGGAGGATCCCGGCGACCTCCGCCAGGCCGAGGTCGGACGCCCAGTGCAGCGCGGTGAAGCCGAACTCCTCGCGCAGATCCGGATCCGCCCCCGCGGCCAGCAGCGCCCCGGCGACCTCCGTGTGACCGCCGCACACCGCCCCGCACAGCGGCAGGTCGCCGGCATCGGGGCCGCTCGCCCGGTTCGGATCGGCCCCGGCCGCCAGCAGCATCCGCACCGTGCCCGGCAGATCCTGCACGGCCGCCAGATACAGCGCCGTCGTCCCCTCCTCGTCGCGCGACTCGGCGGACACGCCCGCGCGCAGCGCCCGCACGACGGCGTCGTCACCCTCGTACAGCGCGTCGAAGAGGCTCCTGGCAGCCTCGTCCGGACCGTTCGTCATACCCCGACCCTACGACCGGCCCCGCCGGAGCCCGCGGATCAGGTGTCGCACTCCAAAACCGTGCGGCACAGCCCGCACCTCGCCCGTGTCCTGCCCCGGACCGGAATACGGACGCGCTGGTGGCAGGTGGGGCAGGGGAACGACACCCGCAGCCCGCCCGCCCCGCCCTCGAAGGCGTACGGCACGGACCGGTCCCGGACGACGCCCGGATCCACCTCGGCGTCGCGGCGGTCCTTCGCGTACCGGCGCCTGCCCGCCCACCCCGCCGCCGTCAACGGCGGCCGCCGCAGGTCCCGCTGAGCCTCGGCCCGCCCCTCGGCGTACGCCGTGTACGCCTGCGGGCTGGTGAACCAGATCGAGGGATCCTCACCGAAGACCTGCGCCCGCTTGGCGAGCACGTACCCGAACTCCTCGGGCGTCAGGTAGCCGAGCTTCTGGCTGGACACGGCGTCCTGCCGGAAGGCGTCCAGCAGGAGCCAGCCCGCGCCGAGGTAGGCCGTCACCGTGTCGGTGAGGATCTCGTTGTCGCGGGTATCGGGAAGCTCCAGTCCGAGCCGGTGCAGCAGCACATGGGTGATCTCGTGCGCCAAGGCCGCCCCGATGTCCCTGCGGTGCGTGCGGAAACGGTCGTTGAGCTCGATGAAGTACTCGGGTCCCGCGGCGAGTTCGACGCTCGCCGCGTGCTCCATCCGCCGGAAGCCGACGACGATGCGGGCCTGCGGCAGGCGCAGGTGGCCCACGAGTGCGGCGGCCACCCGCTGGGCGCCCAGGTGCAGATCGTCCACGTCGGAGAAGGCCGCGTCCGCCGGGGCGAGGCTCGTGGCGTACGCGTGCACGCCCTCGGGGGAGACGCGCCGGTACAGCGCGGTGATCGCGGACCGGACCGCTGCCAGGTGCGGGAACCCGTGGACGACCCGCCCGTCGCCGTTTCTGCCGTCACTCATGTCCGGCCCTCCATCGACGAGCTCAACGGACCTTCACTGTAGGCCGGTGATGCGGGGGAGGGCGGTCCGGAGGCAGTGAGTGATCTTGGGGGCGAAGGCTGCGCACGCCCCGGCTGCCCCGGCGTGCACACCCTGGTGTCCACCTTCGCCTCCGCCGTCGCCCCGGCCGCCGCGACCCGCTGGCCCCCTCATCCCGAAGCAACGCCCCCGGGGGCGCCCGGCCTGACGGGCGCCCCCGGACCCAGCTCCACGAACAGGTCCCCGGCCCCTTCCAGCTCCAGCACCCCTCGTTCACACCCTCGCGGAGCGCCGGCCCCGGAATGTGCAAAGGCCGCCGCGGCCCCACCGACCAGTACCGGCCCAGACAGAAGCCGTTCACCCACACGAACCCACGGGTCCAGCCCGGCAGCTCCAGCCCCGCGACCGGCCCGGCGAGCGTGTCCTCCTACTCCGTGAGCACCCCCGCCCGCACCCCGTCCACATACACCACAGCCCGGTCCCGCAGCCCCGTGACACGCAGCGGATACGCCTGCCGCGGCCCCGGCACCACCCCCGGCCACGCACCCACCGTTACGTCTAAGCTCGTCGACCATGACCACGAGCAACACCGACGCGCACGTCACCGCCGAACTGAACCGGCTGCGCGAAAGCATCGACAACATCGACGCCGCAGTCGTCCACATGCTCGCCGAGCGCTTCAAGGCGACCCAGCAGGTGGGCCACCTCAAGGCCGAACACCACCTGCCGCCCGCCGACCCCGCTCGCGAAGCCCGCCAGATCACCCGGCTCAGGCAGCTCGCCGAAAACGCCCGACTCGACCCCGCCTTCGCCGAGAAGCTCCTGAACTTCATCGTCGCCGAGGTCATCCGCCACCACGAGCGCATCGCCGAGGAATCCGCGGGCCCCCAGGACTGACCCCTGGCCCCCGCCACGACGCGGACGCGCCCGCCGGCCCCGCCCCTGCCCCACACCCACGGGCAGACGCTCAGGCCCACCCGCCCGGCCGGAGCCCCGCCGAGCCACGACGCACCCACACCCGGCGTCCACAGACCCCCACACCCCACGCCGCCACCCGGCGTCAGCCCTGCGAGAACCCCACTGCACAGCCCGGCAGCCGTACGGCAGCATGGACGCCATGTCCGTACTGACGCGCAAAGAAGCGCAGACCCGCGCCCAGCTCCTCGACGTAGACCGGTACACGGTCGACCTCGACCTCACCACGGGCGAGGAGACCTTCGGCTCCCGGACCGTCATCCGGTTCACCGCCCACACCGCCGGAGACACCTTCTTCGAGATCAAGACGGAGACACTGCGCTCACTCAGCCTCGACGGACAACCGCTGGACCCCGAACGCCTCGACGGCAACCGCTACCCCCTGGACCGCCTCACCCCCGGCCCCCACGAACTCACCGTCGACGCCACCATGCGCTACTCCCGCACCGGCGAAGGCATGCACCGCTTCACCGACCCCGCCGACGGCGAGACCTACGTCTACACCCAGCTCTTCCTCGACGACGTCCAGCGCGTCCTCCCCGCATTCGACCAGCCCGACCTCAAATCCGTCTTCGACATCACCGTCACCGCACCCCCCACCTGGACCGTCCTCGGCAACGGAACCACCACCCAGGCCACCGAAGGCCGCTGGACCATCGCCCCCACCCCACCCATCTCCACCTACCTCGTCGCCGTCGCCGCCGGCCCCTGGCACTCGGTCACCACCACCCACGCAGGCCTTCCCTTCGGCATCCACTGCCGCCGCTCCCTCGCCCCCCACCTCGACGCCGACGCCGACGAAATCCTCGGCATCACCCGCGACTGCTACGACCGCTTCCACGAGAAGTTCGACGAGCCCTACCCCTTCGACTCCTACGACCAGGCCTTCGTCCCCGAATTCAACGCCGGCGCCATGGAGAACCCGGGACTCGTCACCTTCCGCGACGAATACATCTACCGCTCCGCCGTCACCGACACCGAGCGCCAGTCCCGCGCCACGACCATCGCCCACGAGATGGCCCACATGTGGTTCGGCGACCTCGTCACCCTCACCTGGTGGGACGACATCTGGCTCAACGAGTCCTTCGCCGAATACATGGGCTACCAGACCCTCACCGAAGCCACCCGCTTCAGTGACACCTGGACCGCGTTCGGTGTCTCCCGCAAGGGCTGGGGCTACGACGCCGACCAACGCCCCACCACCCACCCCGTCGCCCCCGACCCCGAAGCGGTCCCCGACACCGCCTCCGCCCTCCTCAACTTCGACGGCATCTCCTACGCCAAGGGCGCCTCCGCACTACGCCAGCTCGTCGCCTGGCTCGGCGAAAAGGACTTCCTCGCCGGAATCAACGCCCACTTCGCCCGGCACAAGTTCGCCAACGCCACCCTCGCCGACTTCATCGACAACCTCGCCACCGCCACCGACCGCGACGTCCACACCTGGGCCGCCGCCTGGCTCCGCACCACAGGCGCCGACACACTCAGCGCCCACGTCGAAAACACCGGCCACAGCTGGAACCTCACCGTCGACCACGGCGGCAACCGCCCCCACCGCATCACCGTCGGCGCCTACGACCACAGCCTCGACACCCAGACCGGCACCGAACAGCTCATCCTGCGCGACCGCTTCGAACTCGACATCCCCCAGGACGACACCCCCGCCACCCAGCCCGGCACCCGCCCCGACCTCGTCGTCCTCAACGACAACGACCTCACCTACGCCAAGATCCGCCTCGACCCCGACTCCTGGAACACCGCCCTCACCCACCTCTCCGGCATCCCCGACGCCCTTACCCGCGCCCTCATCTGGAACACCGCCCGCGACATGGTCCGCGACGGCGAACTCCACCCCACCTCCTACCTCACCGCCGCCCGCACCCACCTCCCCCACGAAACCGACCTCGCCCTCGTCCACGGCGTACTCGACTTCGCCTCCACCCACATCGCCGGCCGCTACCTCCCACCCGAAGACCGCCACACCGCCCTCACCACCCTCACCTCCCTCTGCCGCGACCTCCTGCGCCGCACCGAAGGCCTCACCCTCAAGGACTGGGAACACGGCCACGACACCACCCGCCCCGACAACCCCCACCCCGGACTCCGCCTCACCGCCGTACGCCACTTCATCGACGCCGCCACCCAGCCAGACACCATCCAGGACTGGCTCGGCGAAGGCACCGTCCCCGGCGGACCCGAACTCGACCCCGAACTCCGCTGGCGCATCCTCACCCGCCTCGCCGTCCTCGGCGCCGTCGACGAAACCGCCATCGCCCGCGAACTCGACACCGACCCCAGCGCCACCGGCCAGGAAGGCGCCGCCCGCTGCCGCGCCGCCCTGCCCACCCCCGAAGCCAAAGCCGCCGCCTGGCACGCCATGTTCACCGACGACACCCTGTCCAACTACCTCTTCACCGCCACCGCCCAAGGGTTCTGGCAACCCGAACAGCACGAACTCACCCGTGACTACATCGCCCGCTACTACCCCGACGCCACCGCACTCGCCACCCGCCGGGGCCCCGCCATCGCCGAAGCCGCCGGACGCCACGCCTTCCCCGCCCACGCCGTCGACGCCCACAGCCTCACACTCGGCACCGACGCCCTGAACGACCCCGCACTCACCCCCGCACTACGCCGCAAACTCACCGACCAGCTCGACGACCTCCGCCGCGCACTCGCCGTACGCAACGCCCACTGACCCACGGCACCCGCCGTACCCCGCACCACCGTGCCCGGCCCCTCACCCGAAGGGCCGGGCACACCCATGCGAACAGCGAACCCCCATACCAGCCCCACACCCCCCACCTCACCCACACCGGACAGCAGTACCCCTTTCGGGTTCAGATCGTTGGGCTCTTCGGCCGCCCCTCCGCAAACCGGACAGGCTGACACCACCGCCCGCACACCCGAAGGACCACACCACCCATGCCCACCCCACCCCTCGCCGGAGGCACCGCCGGCCCCACCCACCTGCGCCCCCTCCTCGACACCGTCCTCACCGCACTCCACGAAGGCGCCACCCGCCGCAACGGCCCCCTCCCCGCAGGCGGCCCCGACCACGTCACCCAACGCCTCAACCACAGCACCGGCCCCCTCATCCCCGACCAAGGAACCGGCCCCCACCACGCCCTGCGCACCCTCGTCACCGCACTCGCAGAAGGCGCCGCCGACCCCGCACACCCCCACTGCGCCGCCCACCTCCACACCCCACCCCTCGCACTCGCCGCCGCAGCCGACCTCGCCGCCTCCGCCCTCAACCCCTCCATGGACTCCTGGGACCAGGCACCCGCCGCCTCCGCCCTCGAAACTGCCCTCACCACCGCACTCGCCGCCGAGATCTACCCCCACACCCCCCACCCCGACGCCCTCATCACCACCGGCGGCACCGAAGCCAACCAACTCGCCCTCCTCCTCGCCCGCGAACGCCACGGCCCCGTCCGCGCCATCTGCGGCGCCAACGCCCACCACAGCATCACCCGCGCCGCCTGGCTCCTCGGCCTCCCCGAACCCGTCATCCTCCCCACCCCCACCGGCACCATCGACCCCACCACACTCCACAACGCCCTCACCCGACTCCAAGGCCCCCTCCTCGTCACCGCCACCGCAGGCACCACCGACACCGGCCAGATCGACCCCCTCACCGACATCGCCGACCTCACCACCACCCACGGCGCCGAACTCCACATCGACGCCGCCTACGGCGGCCCCCTCCTCTTCAGCCCCACCCACCGCCACACCCTCAAAAGCCTCCACCGCGCCCACAGCGTCACCCTCGACCTCCACAAACTCGGCTGGCAACCCGCATCAGCCGGCATCCTCGCCGTCCCCCACCACCACGACCTCCACCCCCTCCACCACCACGCCCCCTACCTCAACGCCGACGACGACACCGACGCAGGCATCCCCGACCTCCTCGGCCGCTCCCTGCGCACCACACGCCGCCCCGACGTCCTCAAGATCGCCGTCACCCTCCAGGCACTCGGCCGCGACGGACTCGCCGACCTCATCGACCGCACCATCGCCACCGCACACCACCTCGCCGACCTCATCGACCAGCACCCCGCACTCGACCTCTACGACCGCCCCACCATCAGCACCGTCCTCTTCCGTCCCACCCACACCGACGACGCCACCGTCGCCACCATCCGCCGCAGCCTCCTTGACCAAGGCCACGCCGTACTCGGCCGCGCCCGCACCCACAACGGCCTCTGGCTCAAAGCCACCCTCCTCAACCCCCACACCACCCCCACCGACCTCCAACGCCTCCTCGACCACGTCACCCACGCCCACGTCACCCACGCCCACGTCACCCACGCCCACGTCACCCACGCCCACGTCACCCACGCCCAGACCGGCGCCACCAAGGAAGGCAGCACACCCCGATGACCGACCGGACCACCCCCCAAGGCGACCGGCCCCACGACCTCATCGGCATCGGCCTGGGCCCCTTCAACCTCTCCCTCGCCGCCCTCGCCCACGGCATCACCACCACCCACGGCCGACCCCTCACCACCGCCTTCTACGAACAACGCCCCGCCTTCCACTGGCACCCCGGCCTCCTCATCGACGGCGCCACCCTCCAAGTCCCCTTCCTCGCCGACCTCACCACCCTCGCCGACCCCACCAGCCCCTGGACCTTCCTCAACTACCTCCGCACCCGCGACCGCCTCTACCCCTTCTACTTCGCCGAGCAATTCCACATCCACCGCGCCGAATACGACGCCTACTGCCGATGGGTCAGCGAACAACTCCCCACCATCCACTTCAACCACCAGGTCGACTCCATCCGCTGGAACACCGACCACTCCCACTACGAAGTCGACTACACCCACCTCGGCCCCGACGGCGAACCCCGAACACACGGCCACACCCACACCCGCCACATCGCCCTCGGCGTCGGCACCGCACCCTTCATCCCCGAACCCCTGCGTCCCCTCGCAGAAGCCCCCGGCGTCCCAGTCATCCACTCCGCCGACTACCTCCACCACCGCGAACAACTCCTCGAAGCCGACCACATCACCGTCATCGGCTCCGGCCAGTCAGGCGCCGAAATCTTCCTCGACCTCCTCCGCGCCCGCCCCCAAGGAGTCGAAAGAATCCACTGGCTCGCCCGCACCCAGGCCTTCGCCCCCATGGAGTACTCAAAACTCGGCCTCGAACACTTCACCCCCGACTACACCCACTACTTCCACGCGCTTCCCGAACACGTACGCGACACCCTCGTCCCCCAGCAATGGCAACTCCACAAAGGCATCGACACCGACACCATCGCCGCCATCCACCACGAGCTCTACCGACGCACCCTCCACGGCGGCTGGCCCGACGCCACCCTCACCCCCGGCGTCAGCGTCCGCACCGCAGGCCGCATCTCCGGCAGCGGAAACCGCATCGAACTCCACCTCGAACACACCCAACAAGCCACCCGAAGCCGCCTCACCACCGACGCCGTCGTCCTCGCCACCGGCTACCGCGAACGCCCCCTCGACACCCTCCTCACCGGCATCGCCCCCCACATCCGCCGCGACACCCAAGGACGCCCCCGCATCCATACCGACTTCCGCCTCGACCTCGCCCCCGCACTCACCGGCAACATCTACGTCCAGAACGCCGAACGCCACACCCACGGAGTCGGCGCCCCCGACCTCGGCCTCGCCGCCTGGCGCAGCGCCACCATCCTCAACAACGTCACCGGCACCACCCCCTACCCCCTACCGCAGCGCACCGCCTTCACCACCTTCGGCCTCACCCCCCAGACCGCCCCCGCCGTCCCCGGCCAAGGCAGCCCGCTCACCCCTCTCGTGCAAGGGCAGTGACAAGACAGTGACGGCCGCATCAGCGAGGCCCACCCGGACCCTCCCGCTCCGGGACGGGCGAAGGTTCACCACAAGCCGTCACGGATATGCCGCGTGATCGTTGAGCAAGCATGATCAACATGAGGAAGCTCGCAACACTGTTCGCAGCCGGCGCCCTGTCCCTGATCTCCGCCGCCCCCGCGAACGCCGCAGTCGACAGCCAGTGCGGGCAGTACATCTGCGTGATGACGGCCCACCACAACAGGTTCGTACAGGACATCACCGTCCAGACCAGGGACGGAAACTCCGGCACACTGCGCGCCTACTGGGGAGAATTCCGCTCCGGAAGGGTCGCAGCCGCGAGCCACCGCTGGGCGGTGGGCTACGAACAGGCGGACGCCAGGCTCGTGTGCGGCGGCCTGGAACGCGATGGCCGAGTCATCGAGGACGGCATCTGCGTCACCATCTGAGCGACCCCGCCTGCCCCGTGGCCACCACACCGACGGGCAGGCGGGCCACACCCCCTCACCTGCGACCAGCCCGGTGCGCCCCAGAGCCGACGCCACGCACGCATCCAGCATCACCCGCAGACGCCCCGGAACGCACGAGGTCCCCGCCGGCGAACCGACGGGAACCCGGGTCTTCGAATTTGATGGGGGTGCGGCGGTGACGGGCGGGCTCGCCGGTCACGCTGTGTGAGGTAGCTCGGGTGGTGGTACCCCGGACG
>NZ_JBHVCT010000136.1:0-9926 GCF_042803195.1 Streptomyces sp. NPDC057428 | reverse complement strand
AACGCGGGGGACCAGCGCATCCAAAACCGTTCGGGATGCGCGCAGTGCCGGGCAGTGGGTCCAAGGCTCACTCCTGCTCACTGATTAGGAACGGTTCTGGATGGACCGGAACATACGCTCGGTAGACGACGTACTGAAGCTCATGGACAGCCTGTTCGCGCCAGAGGCCGACCGGTGGACCAGCGAGGCGGGGGCGTGGTGGGACGGCTTCTACGCGGACCGGTCGAAGCCTGTGCCGTTCTTCGTCGACAAGCCGGACGAGAACCTCGTCTCCGCGCTCGACCGGGGCCTGATCGCGCCCGGCCGCGCACTCGATCTCGGTTGCGGGCCGGGGCGCAACGCGTTGTTCCTCGCCTCGCGGGGCTTCGAGGTGGACGCCGTCGACCTGTCGCCCGGCGCCATCGCCTGGGCCCGAGAGCGAGCCGGTGAGGCGGGCGCCGACATCCGCTTCCACTGCGGTGACGCCTTCGCAGAGGGAGCGACGACCGGGCCGTACGACCTGATCCACGACTCGGGCTGCTTCCACCACCTGCCGCCCCACAGGCGCGTCAGCTACCTCCGGTTCGTGGAGCGGTCCCTCGCGCCCGGCGGGCACCTCACCCTCACCTGCTTCGCCTCCGGCGCGATGGGCTCCGAACTGCCCGACGCCGAGCTCTACGGGGCGGGCGGGCTGCAGGGCGGGCTCGCCTTCACGCCGGAATCGCTCCGCTGGATCTTCGAGGGGATGCAGGAGGTCGAACTGCGCCGGATGCGGGACGAACCGGCCGAATCCCCGTACTTCGGCGAGGACTTCCTCTGGACCGCACTGTTCCGCAAGGACTCACCGGGCCGGGCGCCGAGCAGCGATCCGACGACGGTGGGCAGGCCGCCGGCCCTACGGCCGGTGTAGACGCGGGCGACGGCGCACCCGTTCTCCTCGTTGGCGTGGGTGATCCGTTCGGGAACGCCCTGCAACGGCACATGCGTATCCACGCCGGAGATGAGCAAGAGAGTCCGCCTGTTACGGTGCGCCGATGTCATCGATCAAGCAGTTCCAGGTCACCTTTGACTGCGCAGAACCTGAGCGCCTCGCTCGTTTCTGGTGCGAGGTGTTGGGGTACGTCGTATCGCCGGTGCCGAAGGGGTTTGGCACATGGGACGACTACCATCGCTCGCTGCCGCCTGAGCATCAGGTGCAATGGTTCTCCTGCGTTGATCCCTCAGGTGTGGGCCCGCGGCTGCTCTTCCAGCGCGTTCCCGAAGGCAAGGTCGTCAAGAATCGCGTGCATCTCTGCGTCCGGGCAGGCACCGGGCTCGTGGGTGAAGTGCGCCTCGCCACACTCCAGGCCGAGTGCGCACGGCTGGTCGCGCTCGGCGCGGTAACGTGCAAACGCTGCTTGCCGATGGCACCAACGAGTCGTGCATCGTGATGCAGGACATCGAGGGCCACGAGTTCTGTCTCGACTGAGCCCGTGTAGGTGCCCTGTCGCCGGGTACGTACCCGGCGGTCTATCGGCGCAGTTCCACGCAGGCCGACGGATAGGTGTCGCAGTAGCTCTTGAACCGCCGCACGGAGGTGGCCTCGAGTGCGGCGTGCGCGACAGCCCTGGAGAGGGTGTCGGCAGCTGCGGAGCTGAGCCTGGTGAGCACTCGCATGTCGTCCGGAGCGGCATTCGAGAGCCTCCGACCGGTGCCCGTGGCCACGGAGAAGACGGTGTCGCCGTCGGACAGGGTGTGCGAGGGGCTGATCGCCCGGGCCAGTCCGTCCTGGGATGCGGCGGCCAACCTGGTCAGCGCCCCGTTTTCCATGGCCGCGCTGGTCGCGACGACCGCGATCGTGGTGTTGTGGGCGGAGTCGGCCGCCTCCTGCGGCGTCACAGGGGCCGATGCGCACTCCGCTCGGGAGGGCTTGCGCAAGCCGGCGAACTCGTCGCCGATGCCCAGTTCGGCTCCCCGCAGCGTGCAGTCCTTCGGGTTCACCACGCTTCCCAGCGCGTTGACCACGACGAGCGCTCCGACCACGGTTCCGTCGTCCAGCGTGACGCTGGCCGTACCGACGCCTCCCTTGAGCCCCGCGGTGAGGGCGCCCGTTCCCGCGCCCACGGTCCCTTGGCGCACAGGGCCGCCCCTGGCGGCCTGCATCGCCCGGTATCCCCAGGAGGCCGTCGGCCGTGCCCGGTCACTGCCTCCCCTTCCGATGTCCCAGATCACCGCTCCGGGCACGATGGGAGCCGACATCCCCTCGTGGTCCTCCAACCAGTGCATCGCCCCGACACCGACGTCCAGTCCCCAGTCGCTGCCGCCTGTCAGAACGATCGCGTCGACGCCCGGGTTGGCGTTGAGGGGGTCGAGGGTGTCGGTCGTCCACGTGCCCGGGGATCCCCCACGCACGTCGACACCGGCGAGCGCTCTGGCCGACGGGTACACAACGGTCGATCCGGTGAGATGAGGTGCCCGGGTGGACTGCACCTGACCGACCCGGACACCGGGGACGTCGGTGATGGCGTTGGAGAGCCCCGGCTCCGGGGCCCGCGTCTGCCCGGCAGCCGGAAACGCTCCGGCACCGCCGAGCACGAAGCCCGGAAGCGCAGCCGCACAGAGCAGCCCCACCGCCAGGAGGCGGGTACGTCGGAAGACCATGTCGACCTCTTTCCAGGAGCTGCGGAGCCACACCGGCCGCTCCACCCGATGGCGGCATGGGGAAAGCTATAGGCACGGCCCACGCGCCGGTCGGCGACGCGCAGGTGTGGGTCCGTTCGGGAACAGGCATCGCCCGGGTGCAGCGGCCGGCGCCGGGTCAGCTACCTCCGGCGCGTGGAGCGGTCCCTCGCACCCGGCAGGCACCTCATCCTCACCGGCTTCGCCTCCGGCGCGATGGGCTCCGAACTGCCCGACGCGGAGCTCTACGGCGCGGGGGATCCCGGCGGCCGTCCGGCCCCGTTTCCTGAGGATGACGCTCCCTCAGCCCCGCCCGGACCGACTGTCAGTACCCGGACCGGAAGGCCGAATGGGGCCCGGCCCACAGGCCGGACCCCCCTCGCTTTCCCCCTCCGTCGGGCTTCCCGAATCCCCCCGGACCCCTCCCCGGAAGTCCCGACGCTGAGTACGACCGGGGAGGGTACGCAAAGGTTGCACGCCTTGGCCTTCTCTTTACCGAAGCCTTCAGGCAGGGCTCTCAGCAGGCATGTTCCGCGTAACGCGCGGCAACTTCGGCGACGACCTCGGCGCCGTCCCGTGCCCGCAGGCCCTCGTTAAAGATCTCGACCTCGATCGGACCGTCGAACCCGGCCGTCTCCACCTGGGCGCGCAGCACACGGAAGTCCACCCAGCCCTCGCCCAGTTGGCCCCGGCCCACGAGGACTCCGGCCGGGAGCGGAGTGATCCAGTCGGCGAGCTGGAAGGAGTGGATCCGACCCTCCGCACCGGCCCGCGCGATCTGCGCGGGCGCCTGGTCGTTCCACCAGACCTGGTAGGCGTCGACGACCACCCCACCTGCTCCGCGGGGAACCGCTCGGCGAGGTCCAGCGCCTGGGACAGGGTGGAGGCGACGCAGAGGTCCGAGGCGAACATCGGGTGCAGCGGCTCGATGGCGAGACGTACCCCTCGCGCCTGTGCGTACGGCGCGAGCTCGGCCGGCGCTTCGGCGATCCGCTCCCGGGCGGCGTACAAGTCCTCCTGCCCGTCGGGGAGTCCGCCCGAGTCCAGGACGAGGGTGTCGGTGTTCACGCCTGCGGCCTCGTCGACCGCCGCACGGTTGTCATCCAGGGCGCGGGCACGCTCGCCGGGGTCGGTCGCGGTGAGGAAGCCGCCCCTGCAGAGGCTGGTGACGGTGAGGCCCGCGTCCGCGAACAGCCGCCCCGCGCGCTCCAGCCCGTACGCCTGCACGGGCGCCCGCCAGAGGCCCACCTGTCCTGCGTGTCACGAAAGTTCCTCCGTACGGCCGCAGCAAGCGTTTTCTATGAGGTATGACGCTAGCCTGCCGACAGCAGCGGCCCGGACAAGAGGGGCCGCTCCACAACTCCTCGGAGGAGAGCGATGACAGTCACCCTGGCGGACGTTGCGGCCCGCGCCCGGGTGTCCCCGGCCACCGTGTCCCGCGTGCTGAACGGCAACTACCCGGTGGCGACGTCCACCCGTGAACGGGTCCTGCGCGCGGTGGACGACCTGGACTACGTGCTGAACGGCCCGGCCAGCTCACTCGCGGCCGCCACGTCCGACCTGGTGGGCATCCTGGTCAACGACATCGCGGACCCTTTCTTCGGGATCATGGCCGGGGCGGCTCAGAGCCAGATCGGCGGCCCCGGCGACGGTTCCGGCCGTGCGGGCGGGGAGAAACTCGCCGTCGTCTGCAACACCGGCGGCTCCCCCGAGCGCGAACTCACCTATCTGACCCTGCTCCAGCGCCAGCGGGCCGCCGCCGTCCTCCTCACCGGCGGCGCACTGGAGGACCCCGCCCACCAGGCCGCGATGGCCGCGAAGCTCACGAAGCTCGCGGACGCCGGGACCCGGATCGTCTTGTGCGGGCGTCCCCCGCTCGAGGAAGGCGACGCGGTGCTGGCAGCGCTGGCATTCGACAACCGGGGCGGGGCCAGGCGCCTGACCGAGCATCTGATCGGCCTGGGGCACCGGCGCATCGGCTACATCGCCGGTCCGCTCGAGCGCACCACGACCCGGCACCGGCTGGAGGGCCACCGCGAGGCGCTCAAGGCGGCGGGGCTGTACGGGGACGAGGAGAACGTCACCGTGCACGGCCCCTACGACCGTAGCTCCGGCTACGACGCCGCGCTCGAACTCCTGTGCCGCGAGCCCGGCCTGACGGCCGTGGTCGCCGCCAACGACACGGTGGCACTGGGTGCCTGCGCGGCCCTGCGGGACCGGGGGCTCCGCATCCCCGAGGACGTCTCGGTGGCCGGTTTCGACGATCTGCCGTTCTCGGTGGACGCCGTACCCGCGCTGACGACCGTACGGCTGCCCCTCTTCGAGGCGGGGGCTCGGGCGGGCCGGCTGGCGATGGGCAAGGAGACCCCGCCGCCCGGAGGCGTCGCGACCATCGCCGCCGAGCTCATGGAGCGGGGTTCGACGGCGGCTCCCCGGGAGGGATGAGGCATTCCTCCAGGGGCAGGCGTACGGCGCGGGGCCCGCACCGACGAAAGGACACAGATCGTGAAGCTCGCTTTCTCGACCCTCGGAGTACCGGGCATGCCCGTCGCGGACGTGGTTCGGCTCGCGTCCGGGCAGGGCTACCAGGGGGTCGAACTGCGCGCCCACCCGGAGGAGCCGGTGCACAGCGGACTCGACCCGGCCGAACGGACGGCCGTGGCAGAGGAGTTCAAGCGCGGCAGGGTCGAGATCCTTGCCGTCGCGGGGTACGCGAGGGTCTCCGCAGCGGGTGACGACGAGCCGGTGCTCGCGGAGCTCGCCGGACTGGTGGAGCTGGCCCACGACCTCGGGGCGCCGTATGTCCGGGTGTTTCCGGGAGGCGGGGGCCAGGACCCCGCCGAGGCCGACGCCGTCGCCGCCCGCCGGCTGAGGGCGGCCGCCCCGTACGCCGCCGACCTGGGCGTACGGATCCTCCTGGAGACCCACGACTCGCACCGCGCCGGAGCCGACGTGGCCCGTGTGGTGGGCACGGTCGGACACGGGCAGATCGGCGCGATCTGGGACGTCATGCACACCTGGCTGGCCGGCGAGGAACCGGCCGCCAGTCATGCCGTACTGGCACCGCACCTCGGTTACGTCCAGTTCAAGGACATCGCCTCCGCCGAGGACACCACGCCGCTCGCACTCGGCGCCGGGGTGCTGCCCCTCAAGGCGTGCCTGGACACGCTGGACCCGGACAGCTGGGTCTGCTGGGAGTACGAGAAGCGCTGGTACCCAGGTGCGGCCGGCCTGCCGGAGCTGCTGACCGCAGGACGCGAGCACATCCTGCGGCTCGGCTCACCGAAGCAGTAGTTCAGGCCCGCGCCCCCTCGATCGGCCTGAGCGCCGGGGCGGCGGCGCGGGGCCGGGCGAGCGAGGTCAGCGCCACCCCGCCGACCAGCAGCGCCGCCGCGCACCACCGCAGGGGGCTGATCGGCTCGCCGAGGAGGAGGGCGGCCGACGACATCCCGAAGACGGGCACGAGCAGGGTGAACGGCGCCACGGACGAGGCCGGGTAGTGGCGCAACAGGAAACCCCATGCCCCGAAGCCGAAGACCGTCGTGATCCAGGCGACGTACACGATGATGCCGACGCCGCTCCGGTCCAGCGCGGCCAGCGCCTCGGCGTCACGCTCCCAGCCCTCGAAGAGGAGCGAGAGGCCGAAGAGCGGCAGTACGGGCACCGTCGCGACCCACACCATGAAGTTGAGGGAGTCCGGCGGGGCCGCCTTGCGGGTCAGGACGTTCGACACGCCCCAGCAGGCGGCCGCGGCGATCACCAGCACGAAGGCGAGCGCGGGACCGCTCGCACCCTCGTCGACCGCCGCCAGCCCGATGCCCGCGAGGGCCACCACCATCCCCAGCATCCTGATCCTGCCCGGTCGTTCACCGAGCACCAGCGCCGCGAACAGGGCCGTGAACACCGCCTGGACCTGGAGCACCAGAGAAGACAGACCGGCAGGCATCCCCCGGTCCATGCCGATGAAGAGCAGCCCGAACTTCGCCACTCCGAGGACGAGTCCGACGCCCACGATCCACTTCCAGGCGACCTTGGGGCGCCCGACGAAGAACACCGCGGGCAAGGCGGCGACCAGGAAGCGCAGGGCGGAGAAGAGCAGCGGCGGGAAGTGTCCGAGACCAAGCTCGATGACGACGAAATTGACACCCCAGGCGGCAGCCACCACGGCGGCCAGGGCTATGTGAAGGGGACGCATGGACCGAGGATCACCTGCTCGGACCATGTAGCACCAGCGCGCATTTCTTCATGGTGGAATTGAGCATCGCTAACGAATCGGCACGGTCCGGGAGGTTCCGATGCTTGATCTGTCCCGCCTGCGCGCCCTGCACGCCGTCTCCGTCCACGGCTCCGTCGCGGGTGCCGCCGCCGCGCTCGGCTACACGGCTTCGGCGGTGTCCCAGCAGATCACCAAGCTGGAGCGGGAGACCCGTACGACGCTCCTCGAACGCCGCGGTCGGGGGGTCGCACTGACCGACGATGCGCTTCATCTAGCAGCCACCGCACAGCAGTTGCTGGCCATCGTGGAACAGGCCGAGACGACTCTGGAGGAGCGCAGGGGGCAGCCGACGGGCCGGCTGTCGATCGGCGCCTTCGCCTCCGCCGCGCGCGGGCTGCTGCCCGCAGTGCTGGCGGACCTGGCCGGGGAGCATCCGGCGCTGGACGCCAGGCTGACCGAGGTCGACCCCCATCTGTCGGTCGACCTGGTGGCGAAAGGGGTGATCGACCTCGCGGTCGCGCACGACTGGGACATCGCGCCGCTGCCGGCCCCGGAGGGTGTCTCGCAGGTGGTGCTCGGTGACGACCTGTGCGATCTGCTGGTACCCGGGGGCCACGCTCTCGCCGGGCGGGAATCGGTCCGGCGAGAGGAGCTGGCCCCGGAGCGCTGGGTGTGCCAGCCGCCCGGCACCGTGTGCCACGACTGGCTCGTACGGACCTTGCGTGCGGCGGGCTGTGAGCCGGACATTCGGCATCAGGCGGAGGAGAACCACACGCAGCTCGCCCTGGTCGCCGCCGGACTCGGCGTCGCGATGATTCCCCGGCTGGGCCGGGGTCCCCTGCCGGCGGGCGTGGTCGCCGTACGGCTGGATCCCGTGCCGGTGCGGCGGCTGTACGCGCTGTGGCGTACGGAGACGGCGCGGCGCCCCGCGATCGTCGCCGCGGTGTCCGCGCTGCGGGGGCACGGGGCGGGAGCCGGACTGTCCTGACGGCGGGTCCGGCCCCGGGCCCCGGACGGCCGCGGGGGCGGTCCGCGTCCCACCGTCGCGGCGCAACTCCGCGAACACCGGGGCGTGCGCCGGCCCCTGTGCGCGTCCTGGCGCTTTCTCGGACCGCCCCCTTGACTGGTAGTTACTTTCCATATATCCGTACTTCTTGGAAGTTTCTTTCACCATCGGAAGGGGCTCACGTGCACTACCGCACCTCCAGACGCACCCTCCTCACTGCCACAGCAGCCACGGCCGTAGCCGCCGTGACCGGAGTGGCAGCCGTTCCCGGGAGCGCCCAGGCGTCCGCGTCCGGCGCCGCCTCCGACAGGCACCTCGAGCGCCTCATCGCACGGATGAGCCTGGAGGAGAAGGTCGGCCAGCTCTTCGTGATGCGGGTGTACGGGCACTCCGCCACCGCGCCCGACCAGGCGGACATCGACGCCAACCTCAAGGAGATCGGTGTCCGTACGGCCGCCGAGCTGATCTCGACGTACCACGTCGGCGGGATCATCTACTTCGCCTGGGCCCACAACACCCGTGACCCGCACCAGATCGCCGATCTCTCCAACGGCATCCAGCGTGCGGGGCTCGCCGGGCGCACCCCGCTGCCGCTCCTCGTCTCCACCGACCAGGAGCACGGCATCGTGTGCCGCGTCGGGGAGCCGGCGACGCTGCTGCCGGGTGCCATGGCGCTGGGTGCCGGCGGTTCGCGTGCCGACGCGCGACGGGCGGGCCTGATCGCCGGGGCCGAACTGGCGGCGATGGGCATCAACCAGAACTACGCCCCGGACGCGGACGTCAACGTGAACCCGGCCAACCCGGTCATCGGGGTGCGTTCCTTCGGCTCCGACCCGCAGTCCGTGGCCGCCATGGTGGCCGCGCAGGTGAAGGGCTATCAGGGCGCCGGGATCGCCTCCACGGCCAAGCACTTCCCCGGTCACGGCGACACCAGCACCGACAGCCACACCGGCCTCCCCGTCATCACCCACACGCGGGAGCAGTGGGCGGAGCTCGACGCCCCGCCGTTCCGCGCCGCGGTGGCCGCCGGCATCGACTCGGTCATGACGGCGCACATCGTGGTGCCCGCCCTCGACCCGTCCGAGGACCCGGCGACACTGTCCCGCCCGATCCTCACCGGCATCCTGCGCGAGGAGCTCGGCTACGACGGCGTCGTGGTCACCGACGCCCTCGGCATGGAGGGGGTCCGCACGAAGTACGGCGACGAGCGCGTCCCCGTCCTGGCGCTGCTGGCCGGCGTCGACCAGTTGCTCAACCCGCCGGACCTGAAGGTCGCCTGGACCGCCGTCCTGAACGCCGTGAAGAGCGGCGAGATCAGCGAGGCGCGCATCGAGGAGTCGATCCTGCGCATCCTCCGGCTGAAGACGAAGCTCGGTCTGTTCCGCGACCCCTACGTCACCCACCGGGGGGTCGACCGCACCGTCGGGGTGCGGTCGCACCTCGCCGCGGCCGACCGGATCGCCGAGCGGACCACCACGCTCCTCGCGAACGACGGTTCGCTGCTGCCGCTCTCCCGCCGCTCCCACCGGAGTCTCCTGGTGGTGGGGGCGGATCCGGCCTCGCCGTCCGGCACGACGGGCCCTCCGACCACGACGCTCGCCACGGCCTTCGGCGAACTGGGGTACACCGCGACGGCACTCTCGACCGGCACCGCTCCCACCCAGGCGAAGATCGACGAGGCGGTGGCCGCCGCCGCCGGCAGGGACGCGGTGGTCGTGGGCACGTACAACGTGTCGGCGACCAGCTCGCAGCGCACCCTGGTCCGCGCACTTGCGGCGACCGGCGTCCCGGTGATCACACTCGCGATCCGGAACCCCTACGACATCGCCCAACTGACCGGCACGGGCTATGCGGCGAGCCTCGCCGCCTACTCGTGGACGGACGTCGAACTGCGGGCCGCCGCAAGGGTGATCGCGGGCCGGGCCGATCCGGTCGGGAGGCTCCCGGTCCCGGTGCAACGGGCGGACGCGCCCACACAGACGCTGTTCCCCGTCGGCTACGGACTCTCGTACAGGTCCTGAGTCCCGGCACGAAGGGGGCCCGCCGGGTACGAACCGCACCCGGCGC
>NZ_JBHVCT010000135.1:0-10101 GCF_042803195.1 Streptomyces sp. NPDC057428 | reverse complement strand
TAGTGACACGCCATCTCGGCGTGCTCACAGGCATTTTCGCAGGTCAACCCACATATTCGTGTCCTAGTCGGCACTGCTAACTGCGGAACTCAGGCATGGGGGCCCGGTTCAATTCAGAAGGACTGAAAAGGCTCTGTGCGCCTCGGTCCCACCGCCACGCCCGGAGAGCCGGGGACCCGTACGGCTCACATCCGCTCCGTGGATTCCGGGGACGCCGCGCCCGATCCGGCCCGCGACGTGCCGCATGGCCTGAGTAGTCGGGTGGGGACACAACCGCGCCCGGGTGGCAGTTGGCAGCCCGGCTCACCCGACTGGACGCGTGCGTCGTGTTGTTGCTCTCTGGTGGGGGCCGGTTCCGCGATGTAGCGTCTCTGCCAGATGTCGTGGTCCGCTTCGCCTGCCCGCGCTTTTGTGCGGGCGTTTTGCTGTGTCGGCGCGGACCAGGACACCCCGGGACCGCGAGGTGCGGGTCCGGATATGAACAGGAAGGCACAAGCATGGCCAGCGGGACTGTGAAGTGGTTCAACGCCGAGAAGGGCTTCGGTTTCATCCAGCAGGACGGCGGTGGACCGGACGTCTTCGCGCACTACTCCGCCATCAACGCCACCGGCTTCCGGGAGCTCCAGGAAGGCCAGGCCGTCACCTTTGACATCACCCAGGGCCAGAAGGGCCCGCAGGCGGAGAACATCACTTCGGCCTGACCTTGCCGGGCGGAACCGCCCAGGGCCCCCCGGACGAGCGCCGGGGGGCCCGGTGACCGGATCCAGCCGTTGCGCACTTTGGAGGCGCGCCACCCGACGGCCCCGAGGCCATTGGTGGGTGAGTCACGGCGGAGCGGGGCACACTCCACCGCGCGGCACGAGCGCTCAGTCCGTACACCCGGCCACGGCCGGAAACAGGACGGGGACCTCCACGCCACGACCCGCAGGTGTCCGGCTTGTGCACCGTGGAGCGGCCGGACTTGTCGTGCTTCACCTCGTACTCCGGCTCGTCACGGGAGGCGTCCACGCTGCGGCCCGCCGTTTTCGGTGCCGCCAGTGATCTTCTTCTTCACCTCCCAAGACGTCCTGTGGCCGTGACCCTCCCAGGAGACCGGGTCGCCTTTGCTCGGATCGGTCTTCTCCGCCCTGCCGTGTCTCGGTCCGGGGCGATACGACGGCGGTCTTCCACGGCATCGGGGCGGAGACCCGACTGGCGGTCGCCCCTGCGCTTCGGTGAGGCCGTCTCCGCGGTGGTCACGGCGACAGCCTTGCCCACCCTCACGCCTGCGCCCCGCCATCGCATCCCCACGCTCCCGAGAATCCGCCTTCAGAAGCCGGAAACGATCACGGTCCGCAGCCGCAGGTTGCACCAGGCTCCGGCCGGGAGGATCGTGAAATCACGGGTCGGTTCCGATGTGGGAGGCCGCCGCGCTCCTGGTTCCGGTGTGGGAGGCCGCCGCGCTCCTGGTTCCGGTTCGGCGCGGCCCGGGTGTCACCGCGGAGGCCGGCCCGGGAAGGGCGCTCGTTATGGAACAGCTAGGTCTGCCGGCCCACATCCAGGCTTGTCTTTTCGACATGGACGGTGTGATCACGAAAACCGCGGTGGTCCACGCCGCCGCATGGAAGCAGGCCTTCGACGAATTCCTGCGGCGGCGCTACGGAGCGTCCTTCACAGCGTTCGACTCCGAGCACGACTACAACGAATACGTGGACGGCAAACCGCGCGCGGACGGTGTCCGAAGTTTCCTGGCGTCGAGAGACATCACACTTCCCGAGGGGTCGCCGGAGGACTCCGGGGATCAGGAGACGGTGCGGGGGCTCGGGAACAGGAAGAATGCCCTGTTGCTCGAAAGGATACGCACGAGCGGAGTCGAGGCCTATCCGAGCACGCTGCGCTACGTCCGGGCCGTGAGGCAGCGAGGGCTCAGGACCGGGGTGGTGTCCTCGAGTGTGAACTGCCGCGCGATCCTTCAGTCCGTGCAGGCGGAGGATCTGTTCGACGTCCGCGTCGACGGGTTGGTGGCCGCGGAACGGGGACTCGCGGGCAAGCCGCGTCCGGACACCTTCCTCGCCGCTGCCGAAGAACTCGGTGTGAAGGCTTCCGTGTCAGCGGTCTTCGAGGACGCACTGGCAGGCATGGAAGCAGGACGTTCGGGCCACTTCGGATACGTCGTGGGTCTCGACCGGGTCGGACAGGCCGACGCCCTGCGGGCCCACGGCGCGGACATCGTGGTTCCGGACCTGGCTGATATGGGGGACCAGGCGTGATTACGGCCAACTGCTTCGCGGTCGACCCCTGGATCCTACGGGAGGCACCGCTGAACATGGATCTGCTGCCGCAGAGCGAATCCGTCTTCGCACTGTCCAACGGTCATGTCGGCTGGCGAGGGAACCTCGACGAGGGCGAGCCGCACGGTCTGCCGGGCTCGTACCTCAACGGAGTCCATGAGGTCCACCCCCTGCCGTACGCGGAAGGCGCGTACGGCAACCCCGAGTCCGGCCAGACAGCGATCAACGTGACCAATGGCAAGGTCATCCGGCTCCTCGTCGACGACGAACCGTTCGACCTGCGCTACGGCCGCCTGCGCAGCCATGAGCGCGTCCTCGACCTCCGCGCCGGTCTGCTGAAGCGCGAATGCGAGTGGACCTCCCCCGCGGGCCGCAGCGTCCGGGTGCGCTCGACCCGGATGGTCTCCTTCACCCAGCGCTCGATCGCGGCCATCACCTACGAGGTCGAGGCCGTCGACGCCACGGTGCGCGTCGTCGTGCAGTCGGAGCTCATCGCCAACGAACAACTTCCCACGCCCAAAGGTGATCCGCGTACCGCCGTCGCACTGCAGTCGCCGCTCGACGCCGAAGAGACCGCGGCCTCCGGAACGTGCCTGCGGCTGATCCACCGCACCCACAACAGCGGGCTGAGAGTGGCGGCGGCGGCCAACCACAGCGTGGACGGGCCCGCGATGACCAGAACCAGCAGTGAGAGCAACGCCGACGTCGCCCGGCTCACCGTCACGTCGGAACTCGCTCCGGGCAAGAAGCTCCGGATCGAGAAGACCGTCGCCTACGGATGGTCCGGCGTCCGGTCGCTTCCGGCCGTGCGGGACCAGGTCGAGGCCGCACTCGCCGCTGCCGCCACCACAGGCTGGAAGGGTCTGGTCGACGAGCAGCGGGAGTACCTGAACGACTTCTGGGCCAGGTCCGATGTCGAGGTGCAGGGCGACGAGGAACTGCAACAGGCCGTGCGCTTCGGGCTGTTCCATGTGCTGCAGGCCGGTGCCCGTGCGGAGCAGCGTGCCATCCCCAGCAAGGGGCTGACGGGCACGGGATATGACGGCCACTCCTTCTGGGACACCGAGACCTTCGTGCTGCCCCTGCTCACCTACACCTCGCCGAGTGCCGTCGTCGAGGCGCTCCACTGGCGGCAGAGCACACTGCCCCAGGCGCGCGACCGCGCACGGCAACTCGGACTGCGTGGGGCGGCTTTCCCCTGGCGGACCATCGAAGGTTCGGAGTGCAGCGCCTACTGGCCGGCCGGCACCGCCGCCTTCCACGTCAACGCCGACATCGCCGACGCCGTCATACGCTACGTCACCGCCACGGGCGACACGGAGTTCGAGCGCGGGATCGGACTGGAACTCCTGGTGGAGACGGCCCGGCTGTGGATGTCACTCGGGCATCACGACAGCGGTGGAACGTTCCACATCGACGGGGTGACCGGGCCGGACGAGTACAGCGCGATCGCGGACGACAACACGTACACGAACCTCATGGCAGGCAGAAACCTCCGCTGGGGTGCCGAGATCGCCGAACGCAACCCCCACGAGGCAGCCGCACTGGGCGTGGACCACGAAGAGACGGCGTCGTGGCGAGAGGCCGCCGCGGAGATGCACCTCCCGTACGACGACGAGCTGAAGGTGCATCAGCAGCATGCCGGCTTCACGCGCCACCAGCCGTGGGATTTCGCCTCCACCCGGGTCGACCAGTACCCCCTGCTGCTGCACTTCCCGTACTTCGACATCTACCGGAAGCAGGTGGTGAAGCAGGCGGACCTGGTGCTCGCGATGTACACGTGCGGCGAGTCCTTCGACGCGGAGCACAAGGCACGCAACTTCGCCTACTACGAACCCTGCACAGTGCGCGACTCATCGCTGTCCGCCTGTTGCCAGGCAGTGATCGCGGCCGAGGTCGGCCACCTGCAGCTCGCCTACGACTATGCCGTCGAGGCAGCGATGATGGACCTGAACGACCTGGAGAACAACACCCGCGACGGGCTGCACATAGCTTCCCTCGCGGGCACCTGGATGGCACTCGTCTGCGGTTTCGGCGGGATGCGCCACGACGGTGACGCCTTGTCGTTCATGCCCCGCCTGCCGGAGAGGCTCAGCCGGCTCGTGTTCCGCATCAGGATATGGGGCCACTGCCTTTGCGTGGAGATCGATGCCCGGTCAGCCACCTACACGCTGCTCGAGGGACCATCGATGACGATCCTTCATCACGGCGAGACACTCACCCTGTCCACCGGAACAACGACGAGCCGACCGGTGCCGGACGGCCACCGCCGTCCGGCACCGGAGCAGCCGCCGGGCCGCTACCCGGGGCGTTCGAGGCAGCAACAGGAAGACCGGTCCTGACGTCGTCGTGGGCAGGTCTGCTGAGCGCGCCCCGGGCCAGGGGCCCGAAAGAGCACTGAGGCAGCCGGGGCCGGCGCGCGACATCTCACGGAAAGCGGCCGGTCCCGTGCGCACGGAAAGCGGCCGTCCCACGCGGGGACGGCTGCTTTCCGTACATGCTCGACCCAGGGTGTCACCTTCCGGGAAGGCGCTTCGTGATCTCCTGCACCGTCCAGCCGTTGCCGTCCGGGTCGGTGAACGAGGCGAACGATCCGTAACTCGCCCGCGCGGGGTCCGGTCCGGGGAGCCGCGCCTTCGTACCTGCGTGGTGGAACACTCCGCCGGCATCGTGAAAGATCTCGCTCACCGCGACACCGTTCCGGGCCAACTTGGCGCGGGCCGCCTCGATATCCGCGACCACGAGATGCAGGCCTTCGGCGGACCCAGGTGCAGCGGAGCTGACCCCATCACCGAAGATTACCGAGCAGGACGAGCCCGGAGGTGTCAGTTGCACCACCCTGAAGCCGTCGTCGCCGACGACATCGGCGTCCAGCCGCCACCCCAATGCGGAGTAGAAGTTCTTCGAACGGTCGACGTCCGTGACCGGAATCACTACGACTTCGAGTTTCATGTCCATGGTGCACGCCTTTCTGTCCCGCCTGCGATTGACCGGACGGAATTGCACACCGATGCGCGGCGCCTGAAGCACCCACCGTGCAATCTTTGTCGGTCGGCCGTGGGATACCACGATACTGGCCGGACATAACGCCGCCACTCGTAAGCCGAGTTGCCTTTGGGCTTTGGCCCGGCTGCCCTGCTGCGGGAAACTCCCTCGAGATGAATTGCCACCACCCGGGTGAAATCCGCTCTCGTGACACGCGGTATGCCCTCACTGGTGTTGCGGTTCGGTCAGCTCGACAACAGCTGCTGGCCACCGTCGATGTCGTAGGTCGCGCCCGTCAACGCTTCGTTGCACATGATGTGTACGGCAAGAGAAGCGACATCCCGAGGGCCGACGACCCGTCGGATGGGCAGGGTGGCACGGAGTTCCGCACGCCGCGCGTCGATCTGGTCGCCAAGGAGTGTGGCCGACAGAGGTGTGTCGACGAACCCGGCGGCGATGAGATTCACGCGGACCGGGGCCAGTTCGAGTGCCAGGTTCGCTGTGAGAGCGGGAAGCGCCGCCGTCAGCGCTCCGGTTACCGACCTGCCGACACCTGGCCGCCGACCGCCTGTGCCGCCGATGAACAACAGCGTTCCCGCGTCACGCACCTTGCCTTGGCTGTACTTGGCTATCCCGAGCGTCATGGCCAGCCGTTCTCCGAAGTGCTGACTGGTCTCGGCCAGGTCCATGTCGGCCAGAGGTGCGTACGACGGGCCGCCAGCCGTCGATATGATGTGATCGACCGTGTGGGGCAGTTCACCGAAGAACCGCTGAAGACGGTCGGTGTCGGCGGCGTCGAGCGCGGCCGTGCTCAGAGGCTGGATCTCGTCCGCAGCTCTGTCCAGTCGCTGTCGATCTCGCCCGACCATGACCACCTGGCCGCCGGCGGCGCGTACTCGGCGCGCGGTCTCAAGACCCATCCCCGAACTGGCGCCGATCACCACGACGATCTGGTCGGCGAGGTCCTGGGATCCGTCCGGCTTGCCCATCGGGGCCTCCGATTGACCTAGGCGGCAACGAGGTGTGGGACCGCGTGTCGGACCGCTGCGACGGGGCCGCCGGCTGCTGCCCGGACGTCGGCCGCCCCGACATCGAGAGCTGTGCGGGAACTACTTCCCGGTCCTCGATCCCGTGCCTGGGAGAAATGCGTACGGTGCCGTGGGTCCCCGGCGGATTCGGATTGCCTCGCGAACCGCACCCTTCTGATGCCGGCCACGGTGTGTCCGGCCTTCCGAACCTACCTCGCGAGGCGGTGCGCCACCACTTGAAGTGAGTTCGCATCGCGTGCGCCTGTCAATCGTGTTGATGGGTCCTTGCGGTTGCGTTTGTTGCCCGTCGCACCAGGCAGTGGTGGGATGGATGTGCTCACGTGTGGAACCGGGGGAGGAGATGATTGCCTGGCGAAGGTATTGCCGCGTGATCGCCTCACAGTCGACAGCAGTCTTGGTCCGGCCGGGGAATCCAGCCTCTCGCAATCGGCCTGCGGCCGCCCCACCGGGCCGCCGCTCCGGAGTACGGAGACATTCATGAACACCTATCGAGCCGCGCAGGTCGTCACCCCTAACGGGAACTTCGAGATCGTGGACCGCGAGGTTCCGCGTCCGGGTCCCGGGCACGTGCGACTGGCCGTGGAAGCGTGCGGGATCTGCCACAGCGACGACGTGTTCGTCAGCGGCGGCCTACCCGGACTGCAATTCCCTCTGGTTCCGGGGCACGAGGTCGCCGGTCGCATCGAGGAGCTGGGAGAAGGTGCCCAGAGCCAGAAATGGAACGTGGGGGATCGCGTGACGGTGGGGTGGTTCGGAGGGAGTTGCGGATACTGCATTCCCTGTCGGCAGGGCGACTTCATGGTCTGCGACAACCTCAAGATCCCGGGCTGGGCATACGACGGAGGGTACGCCGAGCGTATGATCGCGCCGATCGATGCCCTGGCACGCATCCCCGACGCCCTTTCGGCCGCCGAGGCGGGGCCCATGGCCTGTGCGGGTGTCACGACCTATGACGGACTGCGGCAGAGTTCTGCCGGCCCCGGGGACCTGGTGGCGGTCCTGGGTATCGGTGGGCTCGGCCACCTCGGTGTGCAGTTCGCAAAGGCCATGGGCTTCGAGACCGTGGCCATCGCCCGTGGTCCCGAGAAGGGCGACCTGGCCAGGGAACTGGGGGCTCATCACTACATCGACAGCACGAGCGGTACCCCGGTCGCCGACGCGCTGCAGGCGCTGGGAGGCGCGAAGGTCGTCCTCGCCTCCGCCGGCAGCTCGGAGGCCATCTCAGCAACGGTGGAGGGGCTGAGCCACCGAGGTGAACTGGTTGTCATCGGAGTCTCGCCCGACCCCATCGACATCAGTCCGCTTCAGATCATTCTGCGAGGCCGCAGCCTGCGAGGGCACCCGGCCGGGACCGCGCGGGCCGTGCAGGACACCATGGAGTTCAGCGCCCTGCACGGCATTCGTCCTAGGGTGGAGACGGTGCCACTGGCCGAGACTGACGCCGCCTACCGCAAGATGCTCTCTGGTTCCGCGCGCTTCCGGATGGTGCTGACCACCGGCTGACGGGCAATGTCTCCCTCGCGCGCGAAGCAGATCGCGGATGGCCGCTGCGCGCGGCGGGCGTTGCTATTCAGTCCTGCGCCGAGACCCGCGAGACGTGGTACTGACGGATCTTCCAGCCCTCGGCACCGTGCAGCAGGACCAGCGACATGTGCACCTTCACCTCAGGCTTCGAGGCGCCGCTGAAAGTGACGTCCGCGAATCCCCCGACGGCGTCCGCGCCGATCGTGTAGCTATGGAGGACGGTGAACTCGGCGCGGCGACCGTCCGCGACGGTCCGGTAGTACGAGCGGACAGCCTCGCGGCCGGTGACGACGGACGGCCCGAAGCCCTGGAAGAGGGCGTCGGAGGTGAACACGTCCGCCATCCTGTCCGGCTGGTGGCGGTCGAACGCGTCTTTCCAGAGGGCGAGGACTTCCTCGACGACATGGCTCACTGCGGGCTCCTTTTCTGACCTAACTTGATCTTTAACCTCGGGGTCCGAACGGTTCGTCGTACTTGATCACTCGGACTGGTAACTGCGGTACGTGCGGGCGGCCTTCGGCTGAGCATGTGATCCGACCAAGGAACACACAACGCTCAGCACAAAGGCCGTGGGGATGAGTCTGTCGCATCACGTCGTCCGGCAGGATCCGATTGCGGGACTGTCACGCTTCCGGGGTGAGTTCTACTCCTGTCTGAGCAGGCGTGCGGATGGACTGTTCGAACTCGTGGACGCGGTGTTGTGCGCCGACGGGCCGGTCCGGTCCTTGGTGGAGCTGTCGCTGGTGGGCGAACACCGGCGGGGACACGGCGGGCTCTACGACGCCCTGGCCGCGGGCCGGGTCGACGTCGCCCGGCTGCGGCGGGCCCTGGCGACGGTGCCGCTGCCGCGCGCGTCGGACGGCCGGCTGGTCCTGGCCGCCGACCTCACCTGCTGGCTGCGGCCCAGCGCACACACCTCACCGCAGCGGATCCTGTGCCACACCTATGGGCGGGGCAAGGACCAGCACATCCCGGTTCCCGGCTGGCCCTACTCGGTGATCTGCGCGCTGGAGACCGGCCGCAGTTCCTGGACCGCACCGCTGGACGCACTGCGTCTGGCACCGGGCGACGACGCCGTCACCGTCACCGCCCGGCAGATGCGCGAACTCGTCGAGCGGCTGGTCGCAGCCGGCCAGTGGAAGGACGGTGATCAGGAGATCCTGATCGTGGTGGACGCCGGATACGACGTGCCACGTCTGGCCTTCCTGTTGAAGGATCTGCCGGTGCAGGTACTGGGCCGGATGCGCTCGGACCGCGTCCTACGACGCGCGGTCCCACCCCCTGAGCCCGGTGTCCTGGGCCGCCCACCCCGTCACGGCGGCGAGTTCGTCTTCGGTGACCCGGACACCTGGAACACCCCCGACATTCAGACGGTGACCGCCACCCGCCTCTACGGGAGGGCCACCGCCAGGGCCTGGGACCGGCTCCACCCGAGGCTGACCCACCGCTCCGCCTGGACTGCTGAGCTGGGTGCCCTGCCGGTGATCGAGGGCACCGTGATCCGTCTGCAGGTCGAGTACCTGCCCAGCGGTGCGACACCAAAAGCCGGTCTGGCTGTGGTGGTCGGGCACCGACGCCACCGAAACCACCGTCGACCTGCTCTGGCAGGCATTCCTGCGGCGCTTCGACATCGAACACACCTTCCGCCTTTTCAAGCAGACCCTGGGCTGGACCTGCCCGAAGATCCGCAGCCCCGAAGCCGCAGACCGCTGGACCTGGCTGATCCTCGCGGTATTCACCCAACTCCGGCTCGCCCGCCCACCGGCGGCCTATCTCCGCAGGCCGTGGGAGAAACCGACCCCGCCCGACAGGCTCACTCCCGCACGAGTCCGCCGCGACTTTCGGCACCTCCGCACGAAGGCCGCCTGTCCAGCCGAAGCACCGAAAACCGCCCGACCCGGCCCAGGACGCCCACCCGGCCGCAAGAACAACCAACCCACTGCCCGCTATGACGTGCACACAGTTGGCAGACCAGGCTCCGCGAAGCGACGCACGAAGAAGTCAACTACCCCGCGTCCACGCCGCACAGGTTAAAGATCAAGCTAGCTCCCGCGTGCGGCCGCGGTCCGGAATGCCGCGGACATACCGTACGGCTGAGCCCGGATCCACCGGCTTGATGGTGGTGCGATCGGTTCGGGGTTCTGTAGGGCGTGTCGGGGCGGCGTCGCGGATTCGGGTGTGGGGTGTCCGCTGGTCTGCCCAGCCTTTCCACTTGTCCACGGTCTCGGGCCCTTTCGGGCGGGTCGGTCAGGGAGTGTCAGACGGCTGGCGGC
>NZ_JBHVCT010000134.1:0-10272 GCF_042803195.1 Streptomyces sp. NPDC057428 | reverse complement strand
GCCGCCAGCCGTCTGACACTCCCTGACCGACCCGCCCGAAAGGGCCCGAGACCGTGGACAAGTGGAAAGGCTGGGCAGACCAGCGGACACCCCACGCCCGAATCCGCGACGCCGCCCCGACACGCCCTACAGAACCCCGAACCGATCGCACCACCATCAAGCCGGTGGATCCGGGCTGAGGAGTCCGGGGTCTCCTCGGAATGCCGTCGACCCCGCACGTGCTCGAGCGCCTGCGTGATCGACAGGCCGCCGGTTACCCGGTTCGTCGCAGTCAACAACTTCCCCTCCCCTGCCCCCACATCCGTCTACCGTCGCACGAGTGTCCTCCTCACCCAGGAACTGGCCACCGCCGGCTCCCCACGAACGGTTCCGTCCCCGCTTCTGCGGGCCGCCAACTGCGTCGGCTCGTCTACCAGTCCGAGGAGCTGCCAGCTGGTCAGGAACGAGCAATTGGCCGGTTCGCGACCTGCGGCTTGCTCATGGACTCGCGTTCGGGGGCGCAGGACTGGCGTACGAACCGACACTCGTCGACGAAGGCGAAGCGGCAAGTGCCGGTCACCTGAGCTGTCAGGCGTCGCGACGGTTCATTGCCCACCAGCCGGCCAGGAGCGCGGCTGCTGTCCATAGCGCCGTCACGGCGAGACCTGCCCAAGCGGTCAGGCCTCCCGCCGGATCCTGGTGAAGAACTTGTTGTCCGGCACGGTCGGGAAGGTAGACGGCGGCACCCTCGGCGATGTCTCCGACCACGAAGGACACGACCAGGATGAACGGGATGAGCAGGCTGAGTACCGCGACGGCGCTGCGCAGCAGAAACGTGAGTCCCATTGCGAACAGGGCCATCAGAGTGAGGTAGATCCCCCCGCCGATGCAGGCCCGCAGTGCTCCCGGCTCACCGAGCCCGATGGCGTGCCGGCCCAGGAACGCCTGGCCCGCGAAGAAGGTGGCGAACGAGGCGGCGAGTCCCACGACGAGGGCGGCGGCGGCCACGATCGCCGTCTTGGCCGCGTAGAAGAGACCTCGGCGCGGCACCGCTGACAGGGAGATCCGAAGCGCACCGCCCGCGTACTCGGATGAGACGGCGGTGGACCCGAAGGCGATCGCGGCGATCTGTGCGAAGTTGAGCGTGTAGAAAGCCCCGAAGACGCGATCGCCGCCGCCTTCCGCCTCTGCTCTGCCGACGGTGGCGAAGACCAGCAGGGTAATGGCCAGCGTGGCGGCGAAGACCGCGAGGAGCGACCCGAAGCTCGCCCGGACCGACCTGATCTTGATCCACTCCGAGTGGAGTACCGCGGTGACAGACATGTTCAGGACTCCTGTGGGGTGGTCGGGGACGCGGTGGCCGCGGAGGAGAATTCTGTCTCGGCCGTTGTGAGAGCGAGGTAGGCCTGCTCCAGGGAGGCACGTTCGTCGGCGAGTTCGAGTACGGGGATGCCCTCGCCGGCTGCGACGGCTCCGACCTGTTCGGCAGTGGCACCGTCGATCGTCCATCGGCCGTCGTCGTCTTCCGCGACTGCGTGTCCCCGCGCCAGCAGTGCGGCCCGCAGTCGACCGGGATCACCGGTGCGTACGCGTACGCGCGGGTGGCTGTGCTGTTCGATGAAGACCTGTGCCGGGATGTCGGCGAGGAGTCGACCCCGGCCGAGGACGACGAGGTGGTCGGCGAACGTGGCGGTCTCGTTCATCAAGTGGCTGGAGACCAGGACCGTGCGGCCTTCGCGGGCGAGCCGGCGAAGCAAGTGGCGCATCCAGACGATCCCCTCCGGGTCGAGGCCGTTGGTGGGCTCGTCCAGCATGAGGACCGGCGGATCCCCGAGGAGCGCGGTGGCGATGCCGAGGCGCTGGCGCATGCCCAGTGAAAAGGTTCGGATGCGGCGGCCCTCGACAGCGGCGAGCCCGGTGTCCTGCAAGACCTCGTCCACACGGCGGGCGGGGAGGCGGTTGCTGACAGCGATGAAACGCAGATGGTCACGGGCGGTACGGGAACCGTGGGCCGCCTGCGCGTCCAGGAGGACACCGACCGTCTGTAGGGGCTCGCGCAGCGTCTCGTAGGAGCGGCCGCCGACCGTGGCGGTGCCGGAGGTGGGGCGGTCAAGTCCGAGGACGAGGCGCATGGTGGTGGACTTGCCGGCGCCGTTGGGGCCGAGGAATCCGGTGACCCGGCCCGGTTGGATACTGCACGTCAGGCGGTCGACTGCCCGGGTGCCGCCGTAGTCCTTGGTGAGCTCATTGACATCGATGCTGGTCATGGCCTCAGCGTGAGCGAGTGAACGCGGGCCGGCATCCCCCGGTCGAGGGGTCCACCTCCCCCGTGCGGGGGAGGACGGACGCCCCGCCGCTCTGTCACGATGACGGCATGCCAGGCCTCCTGCTGCCACTGACGCGTGCGGTGACCTATACCCGCTGGCTGCACATGCTGGTGGGTGCGGTCGTACCGTTCGCCTGCGCCATGGTCTATCCGGGGCTGGACAACCCGGCGCCGCGCGACTGGGTGCTGATCGCGCTCCTTCCCCTCCCCCTGGCTCTGGCCGTCGCCCTGGTGCCCTCGGTCCGCTACGTGGAAGGGCTGCAGGCGCGGCTGATGCTGTTTCCCGGACCGCACGCACGCGTGAGGACCGACGAGGACCCTGGTATCTCCACCGTCTTCTCCGCGTCCTGGACCGATCGGGCCAGGACCGGTGTCTGGCTGGTCCTGCGTCTGGAGGCAGGGATCGCGCTCGCAGTGGCGACCAACAAGTTGCTGACGCTCGCGCTGTCGTTCGCCGGGGCGGCGGCCGGGGATCCCACTCTCGCCGTGCCGCTCGTGCGTGTTGCGGGCTCGGACTGGGTGTATGCCCTGCTGACACCGGTGCCCGTGCTGGTGCTGGTCATAGTGGCCGCAGGCTCGGGGGCCCTCATGGCCCAGGCTGCTCGCCGACTGCTCGGGCCGTCGGTCAAGGAGCGGCTGGCCGAGCTGGAGAGGCGCACCGAGCAACTGCTGGAACGCAACGGTATTGCGAGGGAGTTGCATGACTCTCTCGGCCACGCGCTGACTCTGGCAGTGGTACAGGCGGGTGCCGCCCGGGCGGCAGGCGACCAGGCTTTCACCGACCGGGCACTTATGGCCATCGAGGAGACGGGACGGGCTGCGCTGGAAGACCTGGACCGTGTCCTGCTCGTACTGCGAGAGACAGGACAGCCGACCGGCAGACGTCCGGCTCTCGACGAGGCGAGCCGTCTGCTGGATTCCGCACGGTCCTCGGGAGCGCGAGTCGACGCAGAAGTGACCGGCCCGTTGGAGGACCTTCCACGGCCGGTTTCCCGCGAGGCCTACAGAATGCTCCAAGAGGCCCTCACCAACGTACTGCGGCACGCGGGCCCCGTCCCTGTCGGCGTTCGCATCGCCGTCGAGTCGGCGCGGCTGCGGCTTGAGGTACGTAATCCACTGCCGGCGCAGGTGCCGGAGGCCGCACTGGGCGGCGGCAGAGGGCTACGCGGGATCCGTGAGCGCGCCGTGCTGCTCGGAGGCGAGGCACGGGCAGGCCAGGACGGCGACAACTGGATACTGCACGTCGACCTGCCGCTGTAGTTGATCTAAGCTGACCGGATGCCGCTCACCGTTCTCCTGGTCGACGACGAGCCGCTCGTACGGGCCGGACTACGCGCCGTGCTGGAGGCTCAGCCGGACATCGAAGTGGTGGGCGAGGCCGCCGACGGGGCATCTGTGATCCCGTTGGTACGGCGACTGCGACCCGACGTCATCGTCATGGATGTGCGCATGCCGCTGATGGACGGCATCGAGGCTACGCGGGCGGTACTGCGCACCGTGCCGAGCCCACCGAAGATCGTGGTGGTGACGACCTTCGAGAACGACGAGTACGTGTACGGGGCGCTGCGCGCTGGAGCCGACGGCTTTCTGCTGAAGCGGGCGCGGCCGGCGGAGATCGTGCACGCCGTACGCCTGGTGGCCGAGGGCGAATCCCTGCTGTTCCCGGCGGCTGTGCGGCAGTTGGCGGCCTCCTTCGGCCGGGACCACGGCACTTCCGTGGCCCGGACCGCCATGGAACGTGCCGCGCTGACCGAGCGCGAAGGCGAGGTGCTGCGTCTCATGGCGCGAGGCCTGTCGAACGCGGAGATCGCCGCGCGCCTGGTGGTGGGGACCGAGACCGTCAAGTCCCACGTCAGCTCCGTGCTGGCGAAACTTGGCGCACGAGACCGCACTCAGGCGGTCATCGCGGCATACGAGTCCGGCTTCGTCTCACCGGGCTGAAGGTCAGGCGGCCACCGGCCACTGTGCGGTTCGTCGCCCCGCTCCTCGGGGCGGGCGCCGGCCGATCCACCGATGAGTCCGTCCGGTCCGGTCAGTCCTGGGTGCCGCCGTCCTCCTCTTCCGGCCCTGGCGCGTCCGGGTCGCGCGGCGGGCGCAGATTTCGGCCGGGGCCGCTGGCCTTGATGCCGCAGCAGATCGGGCGATTCACAATTCCTGTTCATCCGGCTCGGCTACACGGTTCGGCTCTTGCCGGTCAGCGCAGTTGCTCGGCCAGTCCGACGATGATGCCTTCCGGGCCACGGACGTAGCAGAGCAGATAGCTGTCCTCGAACCGGGCGATCTCTCCGACGAGCTCGGCACCGTGAGGACGCAGGCGGGCAACGGTGTCCTCGATGTCGTCGACGGCGAACATGACGCGGTGCGTCCCCCGAATGTTGTGCGGCCGGTTGCGCGGCCCGGCGTCGATCGCCGCGGGGCTACGATACTTCGCCAATTCGAGCCGGCTGTGACCGTCCGGGGTGCGGACCATCGCGATGTCACAGTGGACGCCGTCGAGGCCGGTGCACCGGTCGGCGACGAGTCCCTCGACCTCCGCCCGGCCCTCCAGCTTCATACCGAGTTCCACGAAGAAGGCGACGGCGGCGTCCAAGTCCTCGACGACGATTCCGACGTTGTCCATCCGCTTGATCGCCATGCTGGTATCTCCTTCTTCCTCGTACGGCCGGTGGTAGCCGCTGATGTCCGTGGGCAGCCAGCGCAACGTTCCCGCTTCCGAAGGAGGAGCGCCAGCTGCCGTGCGGACCGCTCGACCGACGCGAGCGTCGCGATACGGGAGAATCGCATGGAGCCATTCCATCACTGACCGCTCACTGATTCTCGCTGATCCGCGGCCTGGAGAGCTTGTCTTCCGGATCAGGCCGCGGGGCGGCGGCGGGCGCGGAGCAGTTGGAGGCCTTTCACGGCGTAGACGGCGCCCATGAGCACGAAGCCGGCGAGGAACAGCCAGAACCAGGGTGCCGCCACCATGAGACTCAGCATCACGCCGCCGAAGAGCAGCAGGCTGCCGATCGTCTCCAGCAGGTCGAGACGCGCCTTGGAGCGCAGAACGGAGTCAGATCCGCGCAACCTGCGGGTGATGGGGACGAGACCGAGGACTTGCAAGAGGGTCAGAGCGAGAAAGATCCAGACGAACCAATCGGGTGGGTCCACGGCGCGCACTGTATCGCCCAACCGGTCCCCCTGGAACTGAGGTTCACAGTGGAAACCTCGGATACGTCACCGCGCGCTGGGCGGCTCCTGGCGGGACGGCCGCGGCCGCCGGGGCGGGGGCAGTCGCCATCAGCGCGGTCTTCCTGCTGCTGGCCCGTCCTCTTCACGCAGGAGAACTTAAGGCTGCACGGTGGCAGCGTCCGCGCCACCAGCAATCCGGAGGGCGGCGCGGTCCTCACGGTCGAACTACCGCTGCGTGCCCGCCCCGCAGGGGAGGCACCGGAATGAGACAACTGCTCCGTCCTGCCGCGGCGGTGGCGGCGCTGGCGGCACTCACCGCGTGCGGCATCCAGGAAACGGATGTCATAGGCGCGAGCGGACCCGCCACCATCGACGTGCTCCCGGCGCGGCAGGTCCGCATGCTGCTCTTCTTCCTCTCCCCCGACGGCACTCTGGTGCCGGTGCCTCGGATCGTGGGCGGCGGGGACGCGACGGTTTTCGGCGAGGAGTACACCCTCGAGACCTATGACGAGATGGGCTCGGCGGACCCCGCCGCGCGGCCGCCGACCGCGAAGGCCGTCGCCGCCCTGCTGGCGGGCCCTCAAAAGGCGAAGCGCCGGGCCGGCTTGCACAATGATCGGTCGCTGACCGCCCTGACCACTGACGCCCGCGTCTCGCTCGCCAGGAACATGGTCGAGTCGTCGGGAAGGCTCCTCTGGGTGACCTGACCGAGTCGGCCAGACGTCAGCTGGTCTGCACCATCGCGTTCGCCGAGAGCCCGGACGGCACGGTCATGGTGACATTGCGGGGTACGAACGGTGCACATGCGCCGGAGCACCGGGACACCTGGCCGGCCCCGACACGGACCAGGACGCCGTAGAAGACGCGGACGCCGAGCGTGGCCGCAGTAGATCCGAGCCGAAAGGCCCGTGAGAAGAGCGCGGGCGACCGTCGCCGCGTGCTTCAGCCGGTCTCCATCGACGCTGAGGCCGCTGCCGCGGCACGCGCACCCGTCGGGTCGGCCGCGATGGCCTGATTGCCGATTCCAGGCTGTTCGAAGGTCTTCGGGATAGGCAGCGTCGCCCAGCGGGTGACGGGCCAGGCCACCGCGATGGCCCGGCCGACGACATCGTCGACAGGCACGAAGCCGTGAGTCTTCGGGTCGTCCATGTGCCATCGGGAATCGGCGGAGTCCTGGCGGTGGTCACCGAGCACCCAGATCGTGCCCTCGGGCACCCGGAGGGGCCCGAACGGCCTGTCGTCGCAGGGGGTGTTCCCGGGGTAGATGTAGGGCTCGTTCAAGCTTTTCCCGTTGACCTTGACCGGTCCGCCCTTCCGGCACTCGACCGTATCACCGCCGATGGCGATGACACGCTTGATCAAGTCCTTCTCGTCAGCCGAGGGCGCCAGGCCGATCTTGCTGAGAACGACCTGGAAGACGTTGGGCTCCGAGGTGGGTTGGCCGGCCAGCCAGTTACTCGGGTCGTGGAAGACGACGACCTCACCACGCTCCGGCTCTGAGCCGAACCAGGGGGTGAGCTTGTCGACCAGGACCCGGTCCCCGAGCTGGAGGGTGTTCTGCATCGAGCCGGAAGGGATGGAGAAGGCTTGGAGCAGGAAGGTCTTGATCAGCAGCGCAAGCACGACGGCGACGGCAATGAGAATCGGCAGCTGCTTCCAAAGGGAGCGCTGCTCGGACTTGGCCTTCTTGCCCTCGCCACCTGCTCGGTCCTCACCTGGCTGCGGAGGGCCACCGCCCGGTGCGTCGGTCGGATCTCCCATGTTGACCTCCGATCATGCTTCGATGCAGACCCAAGAGATACCATGTACGACGTTTTGTCCGTCACTTAAAGGTCTTGGGCATACGGCGTCGCGATGGGCTGCTCCTCACGCTGACGGCCGGAGGGTTCCGGCAGCTTGCACTGCTCACGGAGTCACCGCCCCAGATGGCCCCGCCGGGCCACGGTCATGCAGGCAGAGGCACCTCCCCGCTGCGAGATGAAGACGATGCTCGGACTCGACCACTTCGCGGGCCGGTCGTCCCCAGCGGCGCCTTCAAGTCGGCTACGGCCACCTGCGTGAGGCGGCCGGTCTCTTCTGCGGTCAGGTCACAGCCGCCGTAGGCGCAGGACGGCTCCACCATCGCGAGCTCTCCCCTCCATCGGCTGGGTCGCCTGACAACCCGCGCCTCGGCCAGGCAGCAGATGCAGAGCGGAACGCACGTACGATCTCCCACGGAGCCGGACGCAGGACAATTAGGGCTCTCCGGTCGCTTCCGTGGGTCGCTGACCAGGTCTGATGCGCAGAACACGCCGTATCCCGGCTACGTTTCGACGTGCGAAGGTACGAAACGGAAGAACCTGGATACGGCGTGCGATCTGCAAGGATATGGACTCGGCTGCTCGGTGTCGAAAAGACCGTGATCGAGCTTGTGGAGGCCGAGGAGTCCGACCCGGACGGTGACGGCCCCGAGGACGTGCTGATCGTGGTGCACGCCCGCCCGGCGAAGGGCCGCCGTCAGCGGTGCGGGATCTGCGGGCGGCGGTGCGCCAAGTTCGACAACGGTGAGGGGCGCCGACACTGGCGGGCCCTGGACCTGGGCACGCTGCAGGCAGTAATCGAGGCGGACGCGCCGAGGGTGTCCTGCCCCGAGCACGGTGTGACGGTCGCCTCCGTGCCCTGGGCTCGTCACGGGGCCGGCCACACCCTGCCCTTCGACGACCAGGTGGCCTGGCTGGCCACGCACTGCTCCAAGACCGCGATCACTCAGCTGATGCGGATCGGCTGGCGCACAGTCGGCGCCATCTGCTCCCGGGCGTGGGCGGAGGTCGAGCAGAGGGTGGACCTTCTGGCGGGACTGCGCCGGATCGGGATCGACGAGATCTCCTGTGCGCCACGAGGCGCTGAATTTCCGTGCGGGGGGAAGGACCCGCCGCCGGTCATCGCAGTAACCGGTTGAAGCTGGAGGCAGGCCGAACCCCGGATCGGGGGCGAGGCCGGGAGCAGCCTCGACAACGTAGGGGCGGACCGCGACCACCAGGTGGTTCGTGCCCGCAAGCGAAGACGGATGGGGTGCAAGGAAACTGAACCAGTGGTTGAAGCTCCGTGAGTCGTCAGCGACCTGCCGAACCTGGTGGATGGGTCGCGCTGCGGTGCTGGGGAGCGCTCTGGCTGATGGACTCCCCTCTCCGGCCAGTTCTGGGAAATGGCTGGTCGGAGGCCCGGACCAAGACTGCGATGTGCGGTCCGTGGCGATGCCGCCGGGGTATAGCTGGGCACCGAGTCCGTCACAACGGAAATCAGTGAACGTGGGAAGCGAACCGGGGTCGCCCGGCCCGCCTGGCAGCCGGCCATGTGGAGGGCAGGCGCGATGTCCGCTGAAGGCGCCGGTTCGTGGCGGAGTCGCCGTAGTACTCCGAGGACGGGAAAGCCGTCCACATGGGGAAGGGCGACAGCGTGAGGGCAGCAGGGCTGCTATTGGGGAGGAACGTTGTTGAATAGCGACGTGCCGTCGCTCAACTGGCCGGGAATTTTCGCGGCCGAGCGGCGGGTACTTGATCATCAGCTCAAGCTGCACCGATGGGCAAGGGCCGATCCGGAACGCCGGTTCGGTGACGTGTTCAACTTGATCTGCGACCCAGCCACCTTGGTAGTGGCCTGGGAGCGGGTGTCTGGCAACCGGGGTGCCAGGACAGCGGGCGTGGATGCGGTCACCCGCCACCACGTCGAGGACCAGGTGGGGGTTCTTTCGTTCCTGGAGGACTTGCGGTCCTCGCTCAAGGACGGCTCCTTCACCGCGTTGCCGGTCAAGCGGGCGGTGATTCCCAAGAAGAACGGAAAATTCCGTTATCTGGGGATTCCGACCCTGCGCGACCGGGTCGCGCAGATGGCCCTCAAGCTGGTCTTGGAACCGATCTTCGAGGCCGATTTCTACCCGTCCTCGTACGGGTATCGGCCCGGTCGTCGGGCCCAGGATGCCATCGCCGAGATCCACCATTTCACCCGCAGGCCGTCGACCTACGACTGGGTCGTCGAGGGCGACATCAAGGCCTGTTTCGACAACGTCGACCACCACGTTCTGATGGATCTGGTGGCCGAACGCATCAAGGACCGCAAGGTCCTGCGGCTGGTCAGCGGGTTCCTGCGGGCCGGAGTTGTCGAGTTGCACGGTGGGCTCGCGGAGACCCTGACCGGGACTCCGCAGGGAGGGGTCGTCTCCCCGCTGCTGGCCAACATCTATCTCTCCGTCCTGGACCGGCATTTCGCCCGGATCTGGGAGAAGGAGATGGCGCCCCCAGGGCGGAAGCAGAATCGCCGCCGCAAGGGGCTTCCGAACTTCCGATTGGTGCGTTACGCCGACGACTTCATCGTGCTCGTGCACGGCTCGAAGGCACAGGCCGAGGCGCTCAAGACGGAGATCGGGGAGTTGTTGGCTCACAGGCTTCGGATGGCCCTCTCGGAGGAGAAGACCCATATCACCCATATCGACGACGTTTCGTCTTCCTGGGCTTCCACATCCAGGCGAAGACGCGGGGCGACGGACGCCGTGTCGTGCTCACCATCCCGTCCAAGCAAGCGTTGGCGTCGGTGATGCACAAGATCAAAAAGCTGACGGGGCGAAGCACGTCCTCGCTGTCGTTGGCGCAGGTGCTGCGGACGGTCAACCCGGTCCTACGGGGCTGGGCGGCCTACTTCCGCTATGGGGCGTCCAAGAAGACGTTCTCTTACCTCGGCTGGTACGCGTGGTGGAGAATGCTCCTCTGGATCCGCCGCAAGCACCCGCACATGACCTGGAAAGAACTGCGGCGGCGCTTCTA
>NZ_JBHVCT010000133.1:0-10373 GCF_042803195.1 Streptomyces sp. NPDC057428 | reverse complement strand
GCGATCTCTCGCGGGGCCCGGGGCCGTTCTGGCGCTCGACGCGTTACAGAGCGACACCGAGCAGGGCGTCCACGGTGCGGGAGACGACGCCGGGCGCGCCCTCGTCCGTGCCTCCGTCGGCGTTCTGCCGGGCCACCCAGCGGTCCACGGCGGCGAGGGCGGCCGGGGCGTCCAGGTCGTCGGCAAGCGCCTCCCGCACCTCCTCGACCAGGGCCTCGGCGGAGTGTCCGTCGGGCCGGGAGACGGCTGCACGCCACCGCGCAAGGCGCTCGACCGCGTCGGCGAGCACCTGGTCCGTCCACTCCCAGTCGGACCGGTAGTGGTGGGCGAGCAGGGCGAGGCGTATCGCCGCGGGGTCGACGTCGTCCCGGCGCAGGGCCGAGACGAAGACCAGGTTGCCCTTGGACTTGGACATCTTCTCGCCGCCGAGGGCGACCATGCCGGCGTGCACGTAGGCGCGGGCGAACGGGTGCTCGCCCGTCAGCACCTGGGCGTGCGAGGCCCCCATCTCGTGGTGCGGAAAGGCCAGGTCGGAGCCGCCTCCCTGCACGTCGAAGCTCATGCCGAGGTGGTCCAGCGCGATCGCGACGCACTCGATGTGCCAGCCGGGCCTGCCGCGGCCGAGCGTGCCCCCGTCCCAGCTCGGCTCGCCCTCACGGGCGGCCATCCAGAGCATCGGGTCGAGCGGGTTCTTCTTGCCGGGACGCTCCGGGTCTCCCCCGCGCTCGGCGGAGAGCAGCCGCATCGCCTCGGCGTCGAGGTTGGAGACCTCTCCGAAGTGGGGGTCGCTCTCGACGGAGAAGTAGACGTCGCCGTCGAGTTCGTAGGCGGCGCCCGCGTCCCGGAGGCGTTCGACGAGCGGGACGATACCGGGTATCGCCTCCACCGCCCCGATGTAGTGCTTCGGGGGAAGCATGCGCAGAGCGGTCATGTCCTCCCGGAAGAGGGTGGTCTCGCGCTCGGCGAGCTCGGTCCAGTCCTCGCCGTCGCGCACGGCCCGCTCCAGCAGCGGATCATCCACGTCGGTCACGTTCTGGACGTAGTGAACCTGCCGCTTGGTGTCGAGCCACACGCGCTGGACGAGGTCGAACGCGTTGTAGGTCGCCGCATGACCCATGTGGGTCGCGTCGTACGGCGTGATGCCGCAGACGTAGATGCGGGCGACGGGACCGGGGTCAAGGGTGATCCGTCCGCCGGTCGCGGTGTCGTGGATCCGAAGGTCGCGGCCCTTGCCAGGCAGGGCGGGGACCTCAGAAGCGGGCCAGGCATGCATGTCATGAGCGTAACCGGACGACGCTTCCGGATACGAACCGGATGGCGGATCGGGGCCGAAGAGGCGGTCTTGCGCGAAACGCGTCCGCCGGCTGTCCCTTCCTCCACATCGCCTCCCGGCGTCCCTCCGTCGGCACCATGCGCGCGGCACACTCGTCCGTCAGACCGGGGGCCAGGGGATCGAGGGCCACTCGCCACTGGGCTGCGGGTGGTGCCCGGACGTACGCAGAGCGTCCACGCGTGCCCGCAGGGCGTCGAGCTCCGCGGGCGTGATCAGTTCCGCCAACCGGGCGGCCAGCGCCGTACCGGGGGCCAGACCGGCGGACAGCCGGCCGAGCACCTCCGCGGCTTCCTCCGTCAGCGGCTCGCCCGCCCATCCCCACAGCAGCGTCCGCAGCTTGTCGTCCGCGTTGAAGGTGACGCCGTGGTCGATGCCGTACAGCCGGCCGCCGGGCGCGGGCAGCAGGTGCCCGCCCTTGCGGTCCCCGTTGTTGATCACCGCGTCCAGCACGGCGAGCCTGCGCAGCCGGGGATCGTCCGCGTGCACCAGCAGCGCGGTCCGCCCCTCCCCCACCTCGGCGAACCCGACCGCCTTCCAGCCGTCACCCGGCTCCTCGTCCTCGACGAGCGCGAGGAGCGGCGGCAGTCCGTGTGCTTCGTCGGGGAGGCCGTCCGTGGCCTCCTCCGCCTCGATCCAGAGCTGGCACATCCCCTCGCCGTAGGGACCCTCGCGCAGCACTGTGGGGGGCACGAGGCCCCAGCCGGTGGCCTCGGAGATCTCGTAGGCCGCGACCTCACGCTGGGCGAGGGTGCCGTCGGGGAAATCCCACAGCGGCTGTTCCCCGGCGACCGGTTTGTAGACGCAGGTGCGTTCCTCACCCTCGTACGCCACCGTGCAGTAGAGCACCGCGTTCGACGCGCCCCTGACCTGCCCGAGGACCGTGAGCTCACCCTCGGCGAGCAGGGTGCGCAGTCCGGCCTCCGTCAGGCTCCGCGACGGTATCCGTTCTGGCGCGGGCATACGTGTCCTTCCGGATCTAGGGGGAGGCTGCACAGCGGGCAGGGCGGGCGGCCCGCGTTCACGACGTCCAGGGCCCGCTTGGCGAAGGCACGTGCCTGCGCGCCGCTCAGCCGGACGCGGAGCATCGGCGGGCCGTTCTCCTCGTCCTGCAGGAGCCTTTCCTCCGCTTCGGCGAGGTCGTCGTCGGAGCCGGCGTCCAGCTCGACGAGGGCCTGCGCCTCGACGATCATGCGCTGCTCGTCGCCGTCCCAGGCGAGCGCCATCGTGCCGACCCTGAACTCCTCCTCCACGGGGGCGTCCAGCGGGGCGGTGTCGGCGACGTCCATGGGTGCGACGGCCGGCACGGGTGAGTTGCCGCCGGTCCGCCGGACGACCTCGTCTAGGAGTTCGTCGATCCGTTCGGCCAGCGCGGCGACCTGGGTCTTCTCCAGGGCCACGCTCGTGACCCGTCCGCTGGAGGTCGCCTGCAGGAAAAACGTACGGCGGCCAGGCAGCCCGACCGTACCGGCCACGAAACGGTCCGGGGGGTCGTAGAGGAATACCTGACGGGACACGTCCTGTCTCCCTTGAAAAGTGATGGTGAATGGGGGTCGGCCCCGGCCCCTGCGGGATTTCCCACGAGGCCGCTACGGCCCGTCCACCCTACTGCGCGGAGCGATCACGGCGCCCCAGCACCGCCCCCGACGGCCGCATCCGTGGTCGTGTCACCCGCCGCGTCGGCCCCGAGAGCCTGCTCCCGCGGCGCGAGGGACGCGAGATCGCCGGTGTCGCCGAGGCGGAGGAGGAAGGGCCGCAGCCTGGTGTAGCGGATCGCGGTGACCGAGCACGGGTCCGCGTGGATGCGCTGGAAGAGGTCGAGGTGCATGCCGAGGGCATCGGCGACGATCGCCTTGATGATGTCCCCGTGCGAGCACATGACGTAGGTGGCGTCATCGCCGTGCTCGGCCTCGATACGGGCGTTCCACTCGCGCACCGCCTCGACGGCACGCGCCTGCATGCTCCGCATGGACTCACCGCCGGGGAACGCCGCGGCCGAGGGATGCTGCTGGACGACCTTCATCAGGGGTTCGTCGGAGAGCTCGGCGAGCTTGCGGCCCGACCACTCCCCGTAGTCGCACTCGCTGATCCGGTCCTCCGTGTGCGACACGAGGTCCGGACGGGCGTCCAGGAGCGGCTGGAGGGTTTCGCGGCAGCGCTGCAGGGGGCTGCTGACGGCCGCAGCGAGGGCGATGCCGGACAGCCGGCCCGGGAGGGCGGCGGCCTGCGCGGCGCCGCGTTCGTCGAGGGAGACCCCCGGAGTCCGTCCGGCGAGCACTCCGGCGGTGTTGGCGGTCGAGCGTCCATGGCGTACGAGGATGAGCGTGGGCATGCCTGCCAGCGTAAAGGTGCGTGGAAGCGTGCGGGCGGGGAAGAATGCCGCAGGTGATCGTCGACTGCCGAATTTACCGGGACGGGCGCAGGACCGATGGCCCTGCCGACTTCTCCGATGCCCTGGACGAGGCGCGGGCCGCGGGCGACGCGTTCGTCTGGATCGGGCTGCACGAGCCGACGGAGGAGGAGTTCGAACACGTCACCAGTGAGTTCGCACTGCACCCCCTGGCGGTCGAGGACGCCCTGCGCGCCCATCAGCGGCCCAAGCTGGAGATCTACGACGACTCCCTGTTCGTGGTCATCAAGCCGGTGGTCTACGAGCAGGAGAGCGACACCGTGAGCGCCGGGGAGCTGATGCTCTTCATAGGGGACTCCTTCGTGGTCACGGTGCGCCACGGTGAGGGCGCGCCGCTGGCTGCGGTACGGCGGCGTCTGGAGGCCGAGCCGGAGGTCCTCAAGCACGGGCCCACGTCGGTGCTGTACGCGGTCAGCGACGCGGTGGTCGACCACTACATCGAGGTCGCCGCCGAGCTCCAGGTCGACCTGGAGGAGCTGGAGGCCCAGGTGTTCGCACCGACCGGCTCCCGCGACACCACGAACACGGCAGCGGCCATCTACACCTTCAAGCGACAGGTGCTGGAGTTCCGCAGGGCGACCAACCCGCTGAGCGGTCCTATGGCCCGGCTCTCCAGCGCGGGTGTGCCGTTCGTCGACACGGGCTCGCAGCCGTTCTTCCGGGACGTGAACGACCACCTGACCCGTGCCGTCGAGCACGTGGAGGGTCTGGACCGGTTGCTCTCGGACATCCTCTCGGCGCACCTGGCGCAGGTCGGTGTGCGGCAGAACGACGACATGAGGAAGATCTCGGCCTGGGCCGCCATGGCCGCGGTGCCGACCCTGGTGGCGGGCATCTACGGCATGAACTTCGAGCACATGCCGGAACTCGACTGGGTGTGGACCTACCCCACGGTGGTCGCACTGATGGGCGTCGCGGTCTTCAGCCTGTACCGCATGTTCAAGCGCCGCGGCTGGATGTAGGCCCCGTGGTCGTCGGCCCCGTGCTTGTCAGGCGTACTCGGTCTCCGGGGCGGCCGGGCTCCCGAGCGCGTCCCGCAGCGCGGGCTGGCGCAGGCTCACCATCCGCTGCCAGCCCACCATCCGCTCGTACGCGTACACCGCGTGAATGCCGGAGGCCAGCATCGCGCTCCTGGCGCGGGACCAGCGCAGCACCCCGCCCATGTGACGCATGACGGCGAGGCTGACGTCTCGGTAGACGCGGATCTCCGCGCGGGCGCACTCGCGCAGGACCGACTGGATCGTCCGGCCGTGTCCGGCCCTGGCGAGGCGCAGGAGTTCCTCGTGGCAGTACGCGAGGTGGTTGTCCTCGTCGCGCGAGATCATCCTGACCGCGCGGCCGAGCACGGGGTGCTTGGAGAAGTGGCGCAGGAGGAGCCGCATCTGTTCGGACGCCCGCTGCTCGGTGACCCTGCTGTGGGCCAGGTAGACGATGATGTCCCGCTCGGTGAGGGGCTCCTCGCGGCTGAGCCGGTCGTGGGCCAGGCCGATGCCGTGACGCTCCAGCAGGAGGGTGTAGTCGGTCTCGTAGGGCACCGACACGGCCTGGAGTCCGCGCTGCTTCAGCAGGGCGTTGAAGATCCGGCCGTGCTTGTCCTCGTCGGCGCCGTGCCGGGCCGCCTTTGGGGCAAGCTCACGCAGTCCCGGGGGCATCAGGGCGGCGATGCGTCCGTTCTCCCAGCCGCCCTGGGCCTCGCCGCCCGCGGCGATGGAGCAGAACAGCCGGAACGACTCGTCGTTGTCGAGGATCTCCTGGAACAGACTCTTTGCAGAGAGCATCCCTGCCACCTTTCGCACCGGTGTCCGCAGAGACACAGTCAAATTCGGCACGGGCCGGCAGGCAACACGAGCGGGTCCGGACGGGGCCGAACGGGCGCCACCGGCTCCCGGACCTGAGGGGGTACCGGGCGTAACCGGGAGCCGCGCGGGGCGTTGTTCCTGTGACGGCCGTGGCGGGGAGAACCCCCGAGCCCCCACCACGGCCCTAGTGCTCCCCCGCTCCCCCACCCGCTTCGGCCCGGCTCCCCGGCGGACGCGGTTACGCCGCGACGCCGGAACGCTCCAGGGCGTCGGTGCCCGCACGCAGGGCGGCGAGGCGTTCGTCGAGCGTGAAGCCGGCGGGGGCGAGCGTCAGCGTCGTGACACCGGCCTCCGCGTACGCCCGCATCCGGTCGGCGATCCGCTCCACCGAGCCGAGCAGCGTGGTCTGGTCGATGAGCTGGTGCGGCACGGCCGCCGCCGCGCCGGCCTTGTCGCCGGACAGGTACTTGTCCTGGATCTCGGCCGCTTCCTTCTCGTACCCCATGCGCTGGGCGAGCTGATTGTAGAAGTTCTGCTTGCGGCTGCCCATGCCGCCGACGTAGAGCGCCGTGTAGGGGCGGAACATGTCGGCCAGACCGTTGACGTCGTCGCCGATCGCCAGCGGCAGGGTCGGGCAGACGTCGAAACCGTCCATCGTCTTCCCGGCCTTCTCACGTCCGGCCCGCAGGTGCTTGATCGCGGTCTCCTCGATGTGCTCGGCCGACGGGAAGATCAGGAGGGCGCCGTCGGCGATCTCGCCGGTCTGTTCGAGGTTCTTGGGGCCGATCGCGGCGATGTACAGCGGGATGTGCTCGCGCTGCGGGTGGACGGTCAGCTTGATGGGCTTGCCGGGGCCGTCGGGCAGCGGCAGGGTCCAGTGCTCGCCCTCGTAGGACAGCCGCTCACGGGACATGGCCCGGCGCACGATCTCGACGTACTCGCGGGTGCGGGCCAGCGGCTTGTCGAACTTGACGCCGTACCAGCCCTCCGAGACCTGCGGTCCCGAGACACCGAGACCGAGGCGGAAACGGCCCCCGGAGAGCGAGTCGAGCGTGGCCGCCGTCATGGCCGTCATCGCGGGCTGGCGGGCGGGGATCTGCATGATGGCTGAGCCCACGTCGATGGACTCGGTCCGGGCGGCGACCCAGGCGAGCACCGTCGGCACGTCGGAGCCGTAGGCCTCGGCGGCCCAGCAGACGTCGTAGCCGAGCCGGTCCGCCTCCTGGGCGACGGCGAGGTTGTCGCCGTCCATGCCCGCACCCCAGTAACCGAGATTGATGCCGAGCCGCATAGCCACGCTCCCTCTACTGATCAGTAACGTTCCTGTGCCCGGGACTCTAGCGCGCGGGTCCGGAATCCGGCAGGCTCGCCCGCGGGCGCCCGGTTGTCCACAGGCTTCCACCGGGTAGGGCCCTGGCCAGTAATCTCAGCGCCCATGGAGCAGAGGCATCTCGGCCGCACCGGCCTTCGTGTGTCCCGTATCGGGCTGGGCACCCTCACCTGGGGCCGGGACACCGACGAGCACGACGCCGCCGACCAGCTGAAAGCCTTCTGGGACGTCGGCGGCACCCTCGTGGACACCGCCGACGTCTACGCCGGCGGGGAGGCCGAGAACCTGCTGGGGCGTCTTCTGGACAAGCTGGTGCCCCGGCAGGATCTGGTCATCTCGACGAAGGCCGGCAGCGTGGCCGACCCCTACCGGCGCTTCGACGGCTCGCGCGGACACCTTCTCACCGCTCTGGACGCCTCCCTCAGGCGGCTCGGGACGGACTACGTGGACCTGTGGCACATCCACGCGTTCGATCCCGTGACTCCGCTGGAGGAGACCCTGCAGGCGCTGGACCTCGCGGTGTCGTCGGGCCGCGTACGGTACGCGGGCGTCTCCGACTTCAGCGGCTGGCAGCTGGCCAAGGCCGCGACTTGGCAGCTCGCCGCGCCCGGCCAGCGCACCCGGCTGGCGTGCACCCAGATGGAGTATTCGCTGCTGCAGCGGGGCGTCGAGCGGGAGGTGCTGCCGGCGGCGCTGGATCTCGGGGTCGGGCTGCTGCCGTCGTCGCCTCTGGGCCGCGGGGTGCTGACGGGCAAGTACCGCACCGGCACCCCGTCGGACTCCCGGGGCGCCTCGGAGCAGTTGGCTCCGTTCGTCGAGCCCTATCTCGACGAGGCGGCGGGCCGGATCGTGGACGCGGTGGCCACTGCCGCCGACGGTCTCTCCACGACACCTCTGCAGGTCGCCCTCGCCTGGGTGCGGGACCGGCCGGGGGTGGTGGCCCCGGTCGTCGGCGCGCGCAACGCGCGGCAGCTGACCGAGGCGTTGTCAGTGGAGGCGCTTAGTCTTCCTGACGAGATCTGCCAGGCGCTCGACGATGTGTCGGCGCCCGTGCACCGCTATCCCGACCAGGACTGGAGCACGCTGTGACTGCGCTTCCCCGGGGAGAATCCCCGGACCCCGCCGCCGAGGACGACGAGGGCCGCGAGGGCATCGGCGACGAGGCCGCGGCCCGCTCTCCCGGCGAGCACGGCACCGAGGTCGCGGACGGTGCGGACGCACCACAGGACGTCGGCCCCGCGCAGGACGCGGAAGAGACAGCGGCCGCGCAGGACGCCGAAGCGGGCACGGAGACCCCGGGAGAGACCGGTGCGGGCGCGGAGACCGACCAGGACGCCGCGCAGACCGCGACGACCCCCGAGTTGTCGGAAGCCGCGGCCGAGCTGGCCGCGCAGCGTGAGCTGCGCCTGCGGATCGAGCAGCGCAAGGCCGGCAAGGAGGGTCCCGTCGCGGCGGGCGCCAAGCTGAGCGGCCCGGCCGCCGATCTGCTCGCGGCCGTGCGCGCCGTGGAGAGCGGCGAGAAGCCGGGTACCGCCTTCTTCGACTCGCCCGCGGCCGCGCCGGCGCCCCGCCGGGCTGCCTCACAGGCCACTCCCGCGCCCGCCCGGTCGGCCACGGCTCCCGAACAACCCGCCGTGCGGGGCGCGTCCCCGGAGGCGGCCGCATCGGCCGCGACGGTGCTCGCCGAGGGCGGGGCTCCTGAAGCGCTGGCGCGTCCCGCGGCTGTGACGCTCGGCGAGCAGGCGGCCGTGATCCTCCGGGAGGACCCCTGGCAGTTGCTGTCGGTGCCCGGTGTCCGCCCCGAGCAGGCGGACGGTTTCGCGCGGGCGCTGCTGGGCGGGGACTGCGGCCCCGACGACGAGCGGCGCACGGCGGCGCTGGTGGGCTGGCTGCTGGAGCGGGCGGCGCTGCGGGGCCACACGGCCCTGGACGCCGCCGAGGTGCGCACGGCACTTGCCGGATTCGCGGTGACCGACCCCGGCTCGGCCGTCCAGCACGCCGTGGCCGAGGGCGTCGTGCTGGTCTTCCAGGACGACGAGGACGACGAGGACGGCACGGAGACGGAAGAGGCGGCCGGTCAGCGGGAAGACGCCGTGGAGGACTGCGAGGGCGGGGCGGAGGACGGTACGCCGGTGCGCGTCCTGCTCGGTCTCGACCGGTACGCCCTGGCCGAGGAGAGCCTCGCCGACGGTCTGGCCAGGCTGGTCAACTCAGTCGAGAAGGGCGCCGACTGGGCGGAGGCCGCCGCCGGTGCCCCATCGGCTTCGGCGGCCGAACTGATCCGGACCGCCGCGACCGCGGGCCTGGTCGCGCACAGCGGCGGCGAGAGCGCCCGGTCCGAGCCCGCGGCCCTGATCGCCGCCGCGCGCGGACTCGGGCTGCGTGCCGTCGGCACCACGCACAGCGTCGACGGGCGCAACCGGCTGGCGGCGGCCGTGGGCGACCCGCAGGCCGCGGTAACCCTCGCCGCCCTGCTCTCCGGGGATGCGGGCCCCGGGCGGGACGCGGACGGTGCGCTCGCCGTCGATCTGCTGGTCGTCCTGGACTCCCCGCAGCTCGACGTGGAGACGGCCGCGATGCTGGTGGAGTCCCTCGCCGACGGCACGCGGCTCGTGCTGAGCGGCGATCCGGGGGTTCTGGCATCCGCGGGAGCCGGCCGTGTGTTCGCGGACGTGATCGCGGCACGCGCCTGCCCGCACGTGGTCTCGCGTACGCCCGACCCCGGTCCGATCGGTGAGCTGGTCTCGGGCATCGGCATCGGGGAACTCGCACAGGTCGAGGCGCCGGGCAGGGAGGTGGTGATCGTGCCCGTCCGCGACGCGGGCGAGGCGGTCCACCGCACGGTGCAGCTCGTCGCGGACTCGGTGCCGCGTGCCATCGGCGTACCGTCATCGGACACGCAGGTGATCACCGTCGGGCACGGTGGCTCAGCGGGGACGACGGCGCTGAACACGGCACTCAAGCAGCGGCTGAATCCGGGGCCGGGGCGGTTCGGGGGCTTCGACCCGGGCGACCGCGTGATCCACGTGCCCGCACCGGGCAGGGCCGTGCCTGGTGCGGTCGTCTCCGCCGATGCCGAGGGCCTGCACCTGGACTGCTCCGGCACACCCGCCGTCGTGCCGCAGGACCTGGTGGAGACGTCGGTACGTCACGGCTGGGCGCTCAGCGCCCACCAGGCGGCGGGGATGCGGTGGCCCGCGGTCATCGTCGTCCTGCCGGGCGATGCGGCAGGAGGGCTCAGCCGGCCCTGGGTGTACACCGCGTTCAGCCGGGGTGAGCGGCACCTGTCCGTGGTCCACGGCGTGGACCAGGCGCTGCCCCGCGCGGTGGCGGAGGTCCCAGCCCAGGAGCGGACGACGCGGCTGCGCCCCCTACTGGAGGCGCTGCCGACTCCGGACGCCTCGTAGCCGCGACTGCCGACCTGCTTTCTCCGGACGATGACGACGTCCGCGCCGGGTGAGCGGCCGGATCATGACGACGGCCCCGGTGCGCGCCGAGCGCACC
>NZ_JBHVCT010000132.1:0-10604 GCF_042803195.1 Streptomyces sp. NPDC057428 | reverse complement strand
CACCACACCCGCGAACATCAGCGCACCTACCCCGACCAGCACAACTACCAACTCGGCGCCTGATCAACGACCTTCCCCCGAAAGGAGCCGCACCCAGCTGGGTATCGACCCCGACGCCGTGGCCAAGCACGAGGCGAACGCCGCCTCGATCACCGAGGCGTTCTACGACCCAAACATCATCGACTGCGGCCGCGCGGGCTGTCGGGAACGGAGGAAGTGACCGTGGAGCAGCCCATTGCGTACTTCGCAGACGACGGCAAGTCCTGGCGCTGCGACGGCTGCGGATCCTATGGCAGTGTCAGCAGCGCCTCCAACGGCCGGCGTTACGCCGCACGCCACATCGCCATGCACATCGGCGAGTGCACACCCGAGCAGGAAGCCACGATCGCCGACTGCACCATCATCCGGCCAGGCGACACCATCCTCGTCCGCGTCTCTGCGGATACTCCACCCGCCCAGGCCCAAGCCGCTGCTGAACGGCTGCGTGAGCGACTGCCCGACATCGCCGACGTCCTGGTCCTCGGAGCCGACGGCATCAGCGTCTACCGGCCAGCAGAACACGCCGCCGGGACGGGAGGCAGTGACTGTGAACGGAAGGCTCCCGAAGCGCTCTGACCTCACAACGCGCGAGCTCCTCACTGCTGTGCGACTGCACCGCTTCCGCGCCTTTGAGGCGCTCTGCTGCAACTACCCCGTGAAGGTCGTACGGGCAGCCATCGCCCGCGACGTCCGAGCCGACTACCTGGAGTACGGGGTTTCGGCGGATCGGCCATGGCTCACCCCCGCAGGCGAGCAGCAGCTGGACGCGAGGAGGTGACCGCGTGCTGTACGTCATCACCGGCCCGCCGGCCTCGGGCAAGAGCAGCTGGATTACAGCGCGCGCCCGGGCCACGGACATCGTCATAGACCTGGACCGCATCACGCTTGCCCTGGCCGGCCCTGGTGCGCCGCAGTGGACGCAGGACCCCATCCTGGTCAAGGTCGCGCAGCGGGCACGGTTCGCAGCGATCGACGAGGCGCTCAAGCACCGGGAGACGGTGGACGTCTACCTGATCCACACCATGCCCAGCGCCAAGGCCGAGGCCCGTTACCTGCGGCTCGGTGCACGGATCGTCACCGTCGACCCGGGCCGGGACGTGGTGATGCAGCGCGTACGGGACATGCGGCAGGACGGCATGGTGGCCGTAGCCACCCGCTGGTACAACCAGCAGGCCAAGGCTGGCCGCCGGACCGTCACCCGGCAGGCGTCACGGCAGTGGTGACCGCGGTCCGCCCGAGCGGCTGCTGAGCGGCAGCCGGGACCTGGTGGGGCACGGCGGCCGGGGTGGCGGCTGAGGTGGTGCCGGGGTGCCCCTGCCGGTGGGTGCCGCCCCTGCCTGGGTGCTGGCCGCCGGTGCGTGGACGGCGCGGGTCGGCGCCGCTGGTGAACGATCGCTGATCGTGACGAACAGCGAGCAGCGTTGGTTGGATCCGATGCCGGGACCAGGGGGAGGGGGGCCCTTGGTCATCGTGGGATTTGGAGGACCGGGCGACCCAAAAGCCCTTGTCGCCCATATCTCCCCCCGACGCGGATCGCTAATGACCCGGTTCTCGAAATCGAGGTAATAGCGACTCTCTGTAATCACTCCGATACTCACGCTGGGTAGTCATTCCGATGTCACGTTGAGTCACCTCCGACCGGTTGCAGGGGGTGATCACCGTGGGCGATGACGACGAGCCGAAGCGGCGTCTGCGCAGGGGCGCCGTCACCAAGGCCACGGCCGCCGAGCTCGATGACCTGGGCATTGACCCCGCCGCCAACACGGCTGCTGCCGCCGCTATCCGACTGGCCACCGAGTTGGACTCGGCGAAGGACGTCGCGGGCGCCGCAGTTGCGGCCCGTGAGCTGCGCCAGGCGATGGCCACCGTCCGTGGCATGGCCAGCCCACAGGACAAGGGAGGCGCAGTTGACGAGCTCGCTGCTCGAGCCGCCACCCGCGCGGCTCGCCGTGCCGGAGCGTAAGCGCCTGGTCGGCTGCCAGAGCCCGCGGATCGTCTCCACGCCGCAGTACCGGCAGATCTCCACCGGCCGGTGGGACGGGCTCGAGGACAAGGAGTACCTCGCATTCCGCTCACCCGCAGGGCAGGAAGCCGTGGAGCTCGCCGAGACGTACGACCAGCACCTCGACCCGTGGCAACAGGCCGCACTCCACCACAGCCTCGCCGAGGATCACGAGGGCAGGTGGCTGAGCTTCGAGGCGGTGCTCAACCTGCCCCGCCAGAACGGCAAGGGCGGCTTCCTCGAGCCCCGCCAGATCGCCGAGGTCGTCCTCTTCGGCGGTCGCCTGGTCATCCACACGGCACACGAGTTCAAGACCGCGCAGGAGAGCTTCGCGCGGCTGGACGACATCCTCGGCTCCTACAGCGAGCTGTCACGCCGCGTACGGCGCGTCTCCCGCAGCCACGGGGACGAGGCGTTCTACTTCCACAACGGGGCGCGCGTCCGCTTCCTGGCCCGCTCCGGGCGCTCGGGACGAGGCTTCTCCGGCGACCTCGTCATCATGGACGAGGCCATGGCCCTGCGCGCCGCCCCGATGGGCGCCCTGCTGCCCGTCATGTCCGCCCGGTACAACCCGCAGCTGATCTACGCCGGTTCCGCAGGCATCGGGGCCGAGAGCGAGCAGCTCGCATCGCTGCGAGCCCGGGCGTTGGCCGAGACCGAGGACCCCGACCAGTCGCTGACGTACATCGAGCACTCCATCGACCAGCACGTCAAGGAGTGCCCCCGCGACTCCGAGGGCGCTCTGACCTGCACGGATCACGACGACCGGGAAGACCGGGCGTCGTGGGCGCGGTCGAACCCGACGCTCGGCATCCGCATCCGGGAGCAGGCAATCGAACGGGAGCTGGCCACGTTGCGTGAGGACCTCTTCGACCGCGAGCGCCTGGGCGTCGGCGACTACCCGGAGTTGGAGGCCGACACCTGGCAGGTCATCTCGCGAGAGGCGTGGGACGCCGTCATGGACGGCGACAGTAGGCCCTCCGACCCGGTGGCGTTCTGCATCGACGCGACGCCGGAACGGTCGCACGCGTCCATCGGCGTGGCCGGTGAGAACGGCGCCGGACTCCACATCGAGGTCGTCGACAACCGGCCCGGCATGGACTGGCTGATCGACCGGGCCGTCGACCTGCAGGAGAAGTGGACGCCGCGGTGCTGGGTCATCGACGCGGCCGGCCCCGCGGGATCGCTGATCCCGAAGCTTGTCGAGAAGGGGCTGCGGGTCGTCTCCCCGAAAGCGCGCGAGGTCGCGCAGGCCTGCGGGCGGCTGTACGACGCCGTGCAGGCCGCCGAGGTCAGCCACCTCGGCCAGGCCCCGCTCGCCACGGCGCTGGCCGGAGCGAAAAAGCGTGACCTCGGGGACGCATGGGCCTGGGCCCGGCGTACCGAGGGCGTGGACATCAGTCCGCTGGTCGCCGTGACGCTCGCCCCCTGGGGGCTGACGTGCGAGATCGAGGAAGAGGACGAGGAGGTGGAGCCGTGGGTCGCGTACGGATGAGCGCTGGCGCCCGGGCACGGGTAGGCGTGCTTGCCGGTGGCGGCCTGGTGGCGGCCGGTGCGTGGGTGGGGATCGGCCTGGCGGTCGGCCTGGCGGTCGCCGGTGTGCTGCTGGTGGCGTACTGCCTGCTGCTCATGGACGTGGACGGGGGCAGCACGTGAGGAGCCTCTGGAGTACCGCCCGACGCCGTACGGCGCCCGCCGAGGACGAGCGGTCGATCAGCACGATCGACGACTACGCCGCGGCGCTGCAGGACGCTCTGGGCTACGGCGGATGGTCGGCGCTGGGCATTACGCAGACCCAGGAGGGCCAGGCCGCCGAGAAGGCGCCCACGGACCTCGTCGGGTATGCGCAGATGTTCGCAACGAACCCGGTCGTCTGGGCGTGCATGGTCGCGCGCATGAGCGTGTTCAGCGCGCCGCGGTTCCAGTGGCAGCGCCTGAACAACGGCCAGCCGTCGGAGACGTTCGGGACGCCGGACCTCCTGCCCCTCGAGCGCCCGTGGCTGGGCGGCACGACGCAGGACCTCCTCAACCGGATGATCCAGGACGCCGACCTGGCCGGTAACTCGTACTGGACGCGTGCGGGTGCCGAGATGGTCCGCCTGCGGCCGGACTGGGTGCAGATCGTCCTCGAGCGCCGCAGGCTCCACGACGGGGACCTGGGGTGGACGCGGTACGGGTACCTCTACCAGGAGCCCGGCCGTGACCCGGTGTTCCTGTGGCCCGAGGAGGTGGCGCACTTCGCGCCGACCCCGGATCCGCTCGCGTCGTTCCGCGGCATGTCGTGGCTGACACCGGTGATCCGGGAGACGCAGAACGACAACCTGATGGCTTCGCACAAGCGGAAGTTCATGGAGAATGCGGCGACGCCGAACCTCGTCGTGCGCCTGTCTCGGGAGGTCACCCCGGAAGCGTTCGAAAAGTTCAAGACCAAGATGGACAGCTCGCACCGGGGCATCGAGAACGCGTACAAGACGCTGTACCTGGGCGGCGGCGCCGACGTATCGGTGGTCGGCAAAGACCTCAGAGAGCTGGACTTCTCCAAGACCCAGGGCGCCGGCGAAACCCGCATCGCGGCGGCCGCCGGCGTACCGCCGATCATCGTCGGCCTGTCCGAGGGCCTGCAGGCCGCCACGTACTCCAACTACGGGCAGGCCCGCAGGCGGCTCGCGGACGGGACGATCCACCCGCTGTGGCAGAACGCCGCCGGGTCGCTCGAGCACCTGGTCGCCCCGGCCGGCGGACTCACCCAGGCGGTGCGGCTCTGGTACGACGCCAACGACGTCCCGTTCCTGCGCGAGGACCGCAAAGACGCAGCCGAGATCCAGGGCATCCAGTCCCGCACCATCCGCGCCCTGGTCGACGCCGGATACACCCCGGCGTCCGTACAGCGCGCCGTGCAGGCCGAGGACTGGGCGCTGCTCGATCACACCGGCCTCTTCAGCGTGCAGCTGCAGAAACCCGGCAGCGGGACGCCCGCGGCCGCCGAGGATCCGTCCACACCACCCGAGGAGGGGGCCTGATGCCCACCACGCATACCGTCGCCCGCGACCTTCTGCGGTCAGTGCCGTTCCAGGTCGTTCGCGACAGCGAGGCGTCCGAGGAGGGTGACGGCTGGACGCTCACCGGCTATGCAGTCACCTTCGGGCAGCCCACAGAGATCGACTCCTGGGAAGGTCGGTTCTTCGAGAGCGTCCGCAAGGGCGCGTTCCGGAAGACCTTTCGTGAGCAGACTCCGGTCTGCCAGTTCGACCACGGTCGGCACCCCCTGATCGGGTCGATTCCGATCGGCGCCTTCCGCGAGCTGTACGAGGACGACCAGGGCGTGTTCGTCAACAACCGCATCACAGAGAACTGGCTCATGCAGCCGGTCAGGGACGCCATCGCCGAAGGCTCGATCACCGGCATGAGCTTCCGCTTCGAAGTCGTGCGCGAGCAGTGGACAGACGCCCAGGGCAAGGTCGTCCGACCCGAAGAAGTCGCCGAACTGCTCTGGGCCCCGGGCGACCGCGGGCCGCTCCATCGCGAACTGATCGAAGTCCGGTGCCGCGAGCTCGGCCCCGTCGTCTTCCCGGCGTACGCAAGTACCTCGGTCTCCGTACGGGCCCGGGACGTCGCCGACGGCCTGGTCCACGACGACGACATGACCCGCCGCATCCGCCACTCCCTGGCCCGCGACGCCGCAGCCGCGGCGCCGAACGTTCCCGACGATCCGCAGCTGCGCCGCGAGGTAGCGGCCGCGCTGCTGTTCCAGCCGGACCAGCAGGTACCGGTCCAGCCCACCCGATCTACGGCCCCGCCCGCGCCGCTCACCACCGAGCACCCGGACGAGCCGACTCCCCAGGGCGCGCCGCTCGCCGAGCACCCGCCCGCCTCGCGCAGTACCGACGCGCCGCCCGCCGATGGGCACCCGTCGCCATCCCGCACAGAGCGCATGCGCCCGCAGCTCGCCGAGATCGGCGCGCTGATGGACGGCGTCCTGGCGTCCATCGACACGAAGGAGAACCGCTGATGCCTCCGAAGCTTCAGCTTTCGCACCAGCAGGCAGTCATCCGCCTGCAGGACATCCGCGCCCAGCTCGAGGACCTCGAGCGGCGCGACGACCTCACCGCCGAGGACGAGCAGACGTTCGACGAGCTCACCCGTGAGTTCACCGACGTCGACGACCACCGCCGGCAGATGGAGCGCCGCTCGGCCCTCGAGCGGGTCCGGGCCTCGACGCAGTCCACCGAGCGTCGCCCGGCCGGTCTGGCGGTCGAACGTGGTACCTCGTCCGGGTCGGGCAGCGCCTACGACCTGGACCCGATCCTCAACCCCGACTCGGTGGAGGACCGGCGGTTCCGCAACCCGTGGGACCTCGGCGAGATGCGGACCTACGACCGCTCCCCCGAGCAGGTCGGGCAGGAGATGCGCTCGCGCGCGCTGTGCGCCGTGGAGAAGATGGCCGGCGCGAACGACCGCATCCGTGCGGCCGCCACGGACATCATCGAGCGGTGGGACGACAAGCGGGGCACCATCGCCAAGCAGTGCCTGGCGACGTCGTCGCCGGAGTACATGCGCGCCTGGTCCAAGCTCGCCGCGGGCAAGAGCCACATGGTCTCGCCCGAGGAGCAGCGCGCCCTCGAGCGGGCCATGTCGCTGACCGACAACGCCGGTGGCTACCTGGTGCCGTTCCAGCTGGACCCCACGGTCATCATCACGTCGGACGGGTCCCGTAACCAGATCCGGCAGGTGGCCCGCCAGGTCGTCGCGACCGGCGACGTGTGGCACGGGGTGTCGGCCGGTGCCGTGCAGTGGCGGTGGGCCGACGAGGGCAGCGAGGCCGCGGACGGCGCCCCGGAGTTCGGTCAGCCCACCGTGCCCGTGCACAAGGCCGACGGCTTCGTGCCGATCAGCATCGAGGCGATGAGCGACGCGGAGAATGCCACGACGGAGGTCGGCCGGCTCCTGGCGTTCGGCAAGGACAGCCTCGAGGCCGGCGCGTTCGCGGTCGGTACCGGCGTGAAGCAGCCCACCGGCATCATCACGGCGCTGGAGGGCACCGCCTCGGAGATGGGCCCGGGCACGCCCGAGACGTTCGACTCGGCGGACATCTACGCCATGGACGGGTCGCTGCCCGCACGGCACCGGGCCGCTGCCTCGTGGCTGGCGAACCGCAACATCTACAACCTGGTGCGGCAGTTCGACACTTCCGGTGGCGCGGAGCTGTGGGAGCGGATCGGCGCGGACATGCCCCCGCAGCTCCTGGGGCGTCCGGCGATCGAGGCCGAGGACATGGCATCCGGGTTCGACCCGGCCGCTGCGGCTGACAACCACCTCATGGTCTACGGCGACTTCAGCAACTACGTGATCGCCGACCGCATCGGCATGAGCATCGAGTTCCTGCCGCACCTGGTCGGTGCGAACCGCCGGCCGACCGGCCAGCGCGGCTGGTACGCCTGGTACCGGGTGGGTGCGGACAGCGTTCTGGACTCGGCATTCCGCATGCTCAACGTCGCGACCGCAGTCTGACGAACGGCACCCGTGAAGGGGCCCCAGCCTTGCTGGGGCCCCTTCCACATCCCCGGAAGGAGAGCACCATGGCAATGCGCTGCACCAGGTCGTTCGCCGCCTATCAGGACGGCAAGCCGCGCGTGGTGAAGGCGGGTTCGCTCGTCGACGACGACGACCCCGTGATCAAGGGCCGAGAGGCCAGCTTTCAGACTGTCGATGCGCACCTGCAGCGGCAGCGTGGAGGCGTGGAGGCGGCCACCGCCGACCCCGGCACCGTCCGCACCCTCACGCCCCCGCTACAGCCCGGCGGGGACGCCTACGACCCGACCCAGCACAGCAACCGCGAGGTGCTCGCCTACCTGGCCACGGCGACCGAGGCCGAGGCCCTGCGCGTCCTGGACGCCGAGGCCGCGGCGCCGACCCCGCGGGCGGGCATCTGCAAGATGCGGGACCAGGTCATCGAGGACGCCCGCGCCCGCGACGCCGCGGCCGCCGGCAGCGAGTAGGGGGCCGGGGTGCCGTATGACCTCGGCGCGACCGCGCGCCTGACCGCAGAGTGCCGGGCCCCCGACGGTGCGCTGGCGACTGCCGACACGGCGGTTGTGACGGTCACCCTGCCGGACGGCACGACGCTCACCCCCGCTGTCAACGAGACGCCGACGGCTGGCCGCTATCAGGCCGACGTCCCCACGACGGCGCCAGGCCGGCACACGGTGCGCTGGGTGTGGACCGGCCCGGGCTGGGCGTACACCGACACCTTCGACGTCCGTGACGAGGCGCCGCCGGTCATCCTTTCGCTCGCCGACGCGAAGGAACACCTCAACCTCACCGACAGCAGCGAGGACGAGGAGGTCCGTTTCTGGAACGGGGCCACCACCCGCGCAGTGGAAACCTTCACCGGGCCGGTCGTCGTCCGCGAGTTCTCCGAGGTCCACCAGCAGCGGACCATGCACACGCTCGTCCTGCGCCGCACTCCCGTGGTCGCCGTCACCGCGATGCAGCCGGTGCTCGCCGGCGGCACGGCGTACGACCCGGCGGACCTGGTCGTGGACGGTGAAACCGGCCTGGTCCGCCTGGCATCCGGGAACGCGCTGCGCGGCCCGCTCCGGGCCGACTACAGGGCCGGGCGCCCCGTCATCGCCGAGAACATTGCCGGGGCGGCACGCATCATCCTGCAGCACCTGTGGCGCACCCAGCGCGCATCAGGACGCGGCGGCCTCGCCGGTGGGTCCAGCGACTACTCCGTGACCGAACCGATCCCCGGCCTCGGGTACGCGATCCCGAACCGGGCCGTCCAACTCCTCGAAGCAGACCGACTTCCCCCGGGGGTGGCGTAGATGGGGTCTCGCGTACCCGAGCTGATTGACGCGCTGGTGACCCAGCTGTCGGCGGACCCGGCCCTGGCAGGGGTACGGGTGGCCGACGGACCGGAGGTCACCGAGTCCACTGCGCCGGACTGGCTGATCGTCGGATTCAACGGCGACCCCGACGGCGACTTCCAGGCGGCCCAGACCGTGGGCGGCTGGTCGGGCCTGTCGCCCGCGGGCCGCGAGGAGCAGCTGCAGCTCACCCTCGCGGCGATCGCGTCACGCGGCAGCACCGATGTCCGGGCCGCCCGGGCACGGGTGTACGAGATCAGCGGCCGCCTGGAGGTGCTGCTCGCCGCGGATCCGTCGCTGGGACTGCGGTCGCTTGAGGTCGCGATCGAGGCGACGCAGCTGGTGCAGGACCAGACAGAGCAGGGAGCGCAGGCACAGCTGCTGATCACGGTGGCCGGCCGCGCCTTCACGTAGGAGGGACCAGTCGTGGCTGTGCGTATGCGGCACGCGAACCTGCCCGAGGGGCAGGACATCGAGGTGGCGGAGATCTCCGTGCCCTCGTATCAGCGGATGGGCTGGACGGTCGTAGACCAGCCGCCCTCCACCACTGCCGAGGCCAAGGGCCATCGGCGTACTACGCAGAAGGAGAACGGCTGATGGCTACACCGATTCAGGCGTCTGTCAGGTACTACCGGCGCGGCGTTACGCGGGTGCTGTGGGTGCCGACGCTCGCCGCTCCCGGGGCGCCGACCCGGGCCGAGCTCGATGCCGGCACGGCGCTCGAGGGCGAGACCGGTGCCATGGGCGGGTGGCAGACCACCTCGGAGACGGTTGCCACCCCGGCACTCGGCAGCCGGTTCACCCCGGTCGTCGGCGGGGCGATCACCGCGGCTGACAGTTCCCTCACGTTCTGGGCGTCGAAGGATGGCGCCGACGTCCGGGCGCTCCTGGTTCGTGAGGCAACAGGGTTCATCGTGTGGATGGACGAGGGCGACGTGCCGGAACAGACGATGGACGTCTACCCGGTGACGGTCACCTCCCAGGCCAAGGTGCGTGAGCTCGACGCGGCAGCGCAGATCATGTGCCAGTTCGCGATCACGTCCGAGCCCCGTGAGAACGTGGCGATCCCGGCTGCTGCAGGCGGCTGACGTGGCAGGCTCGGTACAGATCCACGGGACCGGGCAGCTGCTGACCCTGTCCCGCCGTCTGCGGGCGGCGGGCGGGGCCCGACTTCAGCGGAACTTCGCTCGCCGTATCCGGCGGGCCGCCGAGCCGCTGCAGGGTGAACTGCAGCAGGCGATCCGCACGACGCCGCTGGTGTCCGAGGGGCGCAAGTCCGGCGGGCGCGGGGGACGGTCGCCGACGACCCGGCCGCTGCGGGCCACGCTCGCGGGCGGGATCCGGATCAGCGTCCGCACCGGGGCGTCTCCCGGCGCCCGGGTGTGGATGGACAAGTCCCGCCTCCCGCACGACATCCGCAACATGCCGTGGGTGATGGACTCCGGCAGGGTCCGGCACCCGGTGTTCGGGAACCGGCGCCGGTGGGCAACGCAGTGGGCCAGGCCCGCGGGCTGGTGGTCCCGGACAGTACGCGCGGGAACGCCGCGGATGACAGCAGAGGTCGCACGCGTCGTCGACGACGTGCGCCGTGAACTGGAATAGAGAACTTCCCAATGACGTTGTCAAGCCGTTGCCGTGACTGGTGGTGTGGCTTGGTAGCACGCTCCGTCGCGGATCATGGCCCACAGGACGTT
>NZ_JBHVCT010000131.1:0-10636 GCF_042803195.1 Streptomyces sp. NPDC057428 | reverse complement strand
CGGGCGGAGCGCTCACGCCCGCCCGTCGGCTCGTCAGGTCAGCCTGGTCCGGCGGGCATCAAGCCCGCCGGACAGGGGTGCCCGGCAGCGGCATGTGTCAGGAACAGTTGCGGTCCCGGGACGATCCATCGGCGCCCGCCGGCTTCCGTAGCAGGGATTCGATCCGTGTCGCGGCCGCGGCCAGATGGCCGCGAGCCTCGGTGAGCTGGTCCTCGGTGACGCCCCGGTCCCGCGCCGCGTCCCGGATGTCGTCGCGGAAGCGGTCCAGGAGCCGGTCCAGGTCCCGGGCGGGATCGCCGGTGGACGCCGCGTCGGCCGCCCACTCGATGTGCGGCTCCTCCGGGGCGGGCCTGGTGTAGTGCGGCCAAGTGCCCGTGCCCGCGAAGCTGCCGAGCCTGCCGGTGATCTCGGCCAGCCCTTCCTGCACGCCCTTGGGCCAGTCGCCGCGCGCGAAGTGCTCCTGCACCTGCCGGGCGGCGTTCTGCATCTGCTCCCGCGCCTTCTCCTGCGCCTCCTTGGCCTGGCGGCGGGCCTGCTCGGCGTCCTCACGGGCCCGGCGGGACTCGTCCTTCGCTCTGCGGGCCTGTTCCTTCCACTCCTGCTTGGCCTTGCGCAGCTCCTCCTTCGCCGTCCGCCAGCCCTCCTTGTCGCCTAGGCCGGGGTCCCAGCCGGACGTGCCGCCGCCGGCGGGCCGCCGGGACTCGGAGGCCGCCGCGCGCATCTCGCTGCGGAGCTGGCCCGCCGCACCGCGCACGTCGTCCCTGATCTCGGCAGCCAGTTCGGAGACCGACTCACGGATCTCCAGCTCCAGATCGGCCAGTTCGCCGCCTCGGCCCGCCAGTTCGGCCCGTCCCGCGTCGGTGATCGAGTAGACCTTGCGACCGCCCTCGGTGGCGTGGGTGACCAGGCCCTCCGCCTCCAGCTTCGCAAGCCGCGGATAGACGGTGCCCGCCGACGGTGCGTACAGCCCCTGGAACCGTTCCTCCAGGAGCCGGATCACCTCGTAGCCGTGGCGGGGTGCCTCGTCCAGCAGTTTGAGGAGGTAGAGGCGCAGACGGCCATGGGCGAATACGGGGGGCATGTCAGAGCACCTTTCCGGTCGGCTCGCCCTCGTGGGCGCCATCCTGCGCGGGCGGGCGGCGCAGCAGCGCGATGGAGCCCGAGACGGTCGTCGCCTTCAGCTTGCCCGCGCCCGCACCGAGTGTGCCGGTGATCTTCTTCGCTCCCCACTGGCCGCCGACCCGCAGGTCCTCGAAGGCATTGGAGACCGTGCCGCTCGCGGTGTTGGCCTCGACCCTCGCGTCCGCCGGGTACGGCAGCCGGATCGCGATCTCGCCGGAGACCGAGGTCAGCCTGATGTCGGTCGGCTTCGGCGAGGTGTCCAGGTCGAGGACCATGTGGCCCGTGACGGACTCGGCCCTGACCGAGGTGCCCGCACCCTCGACGACCGTCAGATCGCCCGACACGGACTGGAAACGGAGGTCGCCGGTGACGTTCTGCGCCTCCAGGCTGCCGGACACGGTCTCCGCCCGGACGACTCCGTCGAGTCCGACCAGGGTGCTGTCGCCGGAGATGCCCCGGAGCTCCGTGCGCCCCCGGATCCCCGAGACGACGGCCTCGGCGCCGATCACGCCCACCTCCACGGCCGCGCCCGCCGGGACGGCAAGGGAGACCGAGGCGCTGCGCCGCGAGGACCTGCGGTCGAGCCAGGTGAGGAGGCCCTGCCACGGCAGATCCTCGTAGGCGACGGTCAGGACGCCGTCCCGCTGCGTGACGATCAGGGGTGGTCCGTCGATCCCGGACACCTCCAGCCGGGCTGTCGGCTTGTCGGTGCCGACGACATTGATCACGCCGTCGACGATGCGCACCTTGAGTGCGGTGACCGGCACGTCGAAGGTGAGCTTCTGGGGCTCGGCGACGGTCCACGTCGACTCGGGCATGGATCTGACCTCCCGTTGGGTGGCGTGACGCAACATATCGCGTCTTCACAACAACACGATATATCGCGGTTCGGAGAAGTCAAGAGAATGCGGATGATGGGGGCGGGCGCAGGGGTGAAGGTCTCGCAAGTCATCCATATCGGGTCGAATTGCCCTAGCGTGTGGGACATGACCGCGACATCCGTGGGTGCCCTGCTGCTGTGCCGGGCCGACCCCCAGACCGTACGGCCCGTCGCCCACCTCCTGCGGGAGGGCTTGTTGCTCGTGCCCGCGGGGGACGGCTGGAGCGTGCTCGTCCCCGAAGGCAAGCCCTGGCGCAGGGACGGTGCAGCGGGCGCCGAGGCCGGGGGAGGGGCCGAACCGGTCGACCGGGTCGTGGGTGGCTGGGCCACCGCTCTGGCCGTGGGCTCCACCTGGCCCGTGCTCGCCCTGTGGTGGGACGGCGACCGGTCCGGCTACACCCTCGCAGCCGGCTTCCGGCGCCCGGTCGGCTACACCTGGCTGGCCGACGGCACCCCGGTCGGCGAGGACGAGGCCATGCGGACCTTCGCCGTCCGGCTGGGCCTCGACCCCGTTCTCGATGTCCAGGTGCTGGAGGGGCTCACCCGTGCGGACCCCGAGGCGGACGCCGATACCCGGCTGCGCGGGCTGCTGGCCGTGCTGAGCCGGACCGGGGTGGAGCTCCCGCCCGGCTTGGCGCCCGGTGAATCCGCCGACCGCCTTCGCTCGGTCGCCGGAATCCTGCCGCAGGCGGAACAGATCGAGTGGGCCGGCTGGCGCGACGCCGTACGCGTGGAACTGGACACGGTGGAGAGCGGGAGCCTCGGCCCCTGGGTGCTCGGCCCGAGGGCCCGCGCGATCGCCGCGGTGCAGGTGGCGGCCGGTCTGCCGCTCACTCTGTGGGGTGCCAGCCGACGCAGCGGGGGCTGGGCCACGGCGGGCCTGTTGCTGCTGGCGCAAGGACTGCTGGGCCTCGCGTACGACCGGTTCAGGGGGAGAGCCGCGGGCGCCCGGAGCTCCGGTCGGTGACCGCGGGCCTCAGGTTCCGGTGACTACTCGTCCTCGTCCTCGTCGTCCAGGCGCGCCAGCCACGTCGCGAGACGTTCGACGGGGACCTCGAAGTCGGGGTTGAGGTCCACGAACGTACGGAGCTGCTCGGCGAGCCACTCGAAGGTGACCTCCTCCTCGCCGCGCCGTTTCTCCAGTTCCTCGATGCCACGGTCCGTGAAGTACATGGGACAAGAATAACGAGGTCCGGAAACCGGAGGACCCGGCCCCGCGAAGATCTCGCGGAACCGGGTCGCCGGCGTACAGCGGCTGATCAGGCCTCGAAGACCTCGGCGACCAGCTGAGCCTGCTCGGCCTGGTGGCGCTTGGCCGAACCCACCGCCGGGGACGAGCCGTGCGGGCGCGAGATGCGGCGCAGGCGCTCACCGTGCGGCACATCGGCGCCCACGGCCAGGTCCAGGTGGTCGATCAGGTTGAGCGCGATGAACGGCCACGCACCCTGGTTCGCCGGCTCCTCCTGGGCCCAGAGGTACTTCTCGGCGTTCGGGTACTTGGCGATCTCGGCCTGGATCTCCGCGCCGGGCAGCGGGTACAGGCGCTCCAGCCGGATGATCGCGGTCTCCGTGTCGCCGCGCTTCTCGCGCTCGGCGTCCAGGTCGTAGTAGAGCTTGCCCGCGCAGAAGACGACCTTGCGGACCGCCTCGGCGTTGACCGAATCGTCACCGATGACCGGGCGGAAGCCGCCGGTGGTGAACTCCTCCACCTTCGAGGCCGCGGCCTTGAGACGCAGCATCGACTTCGGGGTGAAGACGATCAGCGGCTTGTGGTGCGGGTTGTGCACCTGCCACCGCAGGAGGTGGAAGTAGTTCGACGGGAGCGTCGGCATCGCGACCGTCATGTTGTCCTGCGCGCACATCTGCAGGAAGCGCTCCGGGCGGGCGGACGAGTGGTCCGGTCCCTGGCCCTCGTAGCCGTGCGGCAGCAGCAGGGTGACGCCGGACGTCTGGCCCCACTTCTGCTCGGCCGAGGAGATGAACTCGTCGACGACGGTCTGGGCGCCGTTGACGAAGTCACCGAACTGGGCCTCCCAGATGACCAGCGACTCCGGACGCGCCAGCGAGTAGCCGTACTCGAAGCCCATCGCCGCGTACTCGCTGAGGAGCGAGTCGTAGACGTTGTAGCGGGCCTGGTCGTCGGCCAGGTAGAGCAGCGGGGTGTAGTCCTCGCCGGTCTTCTGGTCGACGAGGACGGCGTGCCGCTGCCCGAAGGTGCCGCGGCGGGTGTCCTGGCCGGCGAGCCGGACCGGGGTGCCCTCGATCAGCAGCGAGCCGATGGCCAGGGTCTCGCCCATGCCCCAGTCGATCGTGCCGTTCTCCACGGAGGCCGCGCGGCGCTGCATCTGCGGCATCAGACGCGGGTGGACGGTGATCTCGTCGGGGATGTTGACCTGCGACTCGGCGATCAGCTTCACGACCTCCGAGGAGATCGCGGTACCAACCGACACGGGGAACTCGGCCTGGACGTCCGGGACATGCGGCTGGGACGGCGCCGAGGTGGCCTCGCGGACCTCCGCGAAGACCTTCTCCAGCTGACCCTGGAAGTCCTGGAGCGCCTGCTCGGCCTCTTCCAGCGTGATGTCGCCGCGACCGATGAGGGACTCGGTGTAGAGCTTGCGCACCGAGCGCTTCTTGTCGATCAGGGTGTACATCTGCGGGTTGGTGAACTCCGGGTTGTCGCCCTCGTTGTGACCGCGGCGGCGGTAGCAGATGAGGTCGATCACGACGTCCTTGTTGAACGTCTGGCGGTACTCGAAGGCGAGCCGCGCGACGCGGACCACGGCCTCCGGGTCGTCGCCGTTGACGTGGATGATCGGCGCCTCGATCATGCGCGCCACGTCCGTGGCGTACATCGAGGAACGCGAGGACTCCGGGGCGGCGGTGAAGCCGACCTGGTTGTTGATCACCACGTGCACGGTACCGCCGGTGCGGTAGCCGCGCAGCTGCGACATGTTGAGCGTCTCGGCGACGACGCCCTGGCCCGCGAAGGCCGCGTCGCCGTGGAGCGCGACGGGCAGGACCGTGAAGTCCGTGCCGCCCTTGTTGATGATGTCCTGCTTGGCGCGGGCGATGCCCTCCAGGACCGGGTCGACCGCCTCCAGGTGCGAGGGGTTGGCGGCCAGCGAGACCTTGATCTGCTCGCCGTCCAGACCGGTGAAGGTGCCCTCGGCGCCCAGGTGGTACTTGACGTCGCCGGAGCCGTGCATCGACCGCGGGTCGAGGTTGCCCTCGAACTCGCGGAAGATCTGCGCGTACGACTTGCCCACGATGTTCGCCAGGACGTTCAGCCGGCCGCGGTGGGCCATGCCGATGACGACCTCGTCGAGGCGGGCCTCGGCGGCGGAGTCGATGACCGCGTCGAGCAGCGGGATGACGGACTCGCCGCCCTCCAGCGAGAACCGCTTCTGGCCGACGTACTTGGTCTGCAGGAACGTCTCGAACGCCTCGGCGGCGTTGAGGCGGCGAAGGATCCGCAGCTGCTCCTCGCGCTCCGGAGCCGGGCGCGGACGCTCCACCCGGTCCTGGAGCCACTTGCGCTCCTTCGGCTCCTGGATGTGCATGAACTCGATGCCGGTGGTGCGGCAGTACGACTCACGCAGGACGCCGAGGATGTCGCGGAGCTTCATCATCGTCTTGCCGGCGAAACCGCCGACCGCGAAGTCCCGCTCCAGGTCCCACAGGGTGAGGCCGTGCTCGGTGATGTCCAGGTCGGGGTGCTTGCGCTGGCGGTACTCCAGCGGGTCGGTGTCGGCCATCACGTGACCGCGGACCCGGTAGGAGTGGATCAGCTCGAAGACCCGCGCGGCCTTGGTGACGTCGTCGTCGTGCGAGGCATCGATGTCCCTGAGCCAGCGGACCGGCTCGTAGGGGATGCGCAGCGCCTTGAAGATCTCGTCGTAGAACTCGTTCTCGCCGAGCAGGAGCTGGGACAGCACGCGCAGGAACTCGCCGGACGCCGCACCCTGGATGACCCGGTGGTCGTACGTCGAGGTCAGCGTCATGACCTTGGAGATGCCCAGCTTGTTCAGGGTGTCCTGCGAGGTGCCCTGGAACTCCGCGGGGTAGTCCATCGCGCCGACGCCCATGATGAGGCCCTGTCCGGGCATCAGGCGGGGAACGGAGTGGACGGTGCCGATGCCGCCGGGGTTGGTCAGCGAGGCGGTGACCCCGGAGAAGTCGTCCATGCCGAGCTTGCCGACACGGGCGCGGCGGACGATGTCCTCGTAGGCCTGCCAGAACTCGAAGAAGTTGAGGGTCTCGGCCTTCTTGATGGCCGCGACGACGAGTTGGCGGTCGCCGTTGGGCTTCACCAGGTCGATGGCGAGGCCGAGGTTGACGTGCTCCGGCTTGACCAGGGTCGGCTTGCCGTCCTTCACCGCGAAGGAGTAGTTCATCGACGGCATGGCCTTGAGGGCCTGCACCATCGCGTACCCGATGAGGTGCGTGAAGGAGATCTTCCCGCCGCGGGCGCGCTTCAGATGGTTGTTGATGACGATGCGGTTGTCGAAGAGCAGCTTCACCGGGACGGCGCGGACGGACGTCGCCGTCGGCAGCTCCAGGGAGGCGTTCATGTTCTTCGCGACGGCGGCCGACGGGCCGCGCAGCGTCACGTACTCCGGGCCCGCGGGGGCCTCGGCCGGGGCGTCGTTCTTCGCAGCGGCCGGAGCGGCCGCCGGGGCGGCCTTCGCGGGAGCGGCGGGAGCCGGTGCGGGAGCCGCTGCCTTGGCCGCGGGTGCGGCGGTGGGCGGGGCCGGGGCGGCGGCGGGTGCGGCCGGAGCCTGCGGCGCTGCCTGTGCCGGGGCGGGGTGGTCGACGGTGTTCGCCACGGTGGTGGCCGGGGCTGGTGTCACCGCTCCCGCGGGTGCGGGGACGGGCTTGTCCGCCGTGCCGGACACGCCCGGCTTGTAGTCGGCGAAGAAGTCCCACCAGGCGCGGTCGACCGAACTGGGGTCCTGGAGGTACTGCTGGTAGATCTCGTCGACGAGCCACTCATTGGGGCCGAAGGCGGCGGCCGGGTTGGACCCGGAGCCTGCTTCTTGGTCGGTCGAGATACTTGAGTTACTGGGGGACTGAGACGACACGGCGGCAACCGCCCTCTTCCGCTTCACAAGGTGATGGACAGCGGAAATCAAGGCTACGCCTCCCGAGCCGTTACGTGCAGGCCGGGCCGGTCTTCGTCGTGCACATCACATCGAAGCCGGGTTTCGGCGCATGAAATGGCGGGAAACAAGCAGAGTTCCGCTGCCCTTCGGGTACGCAGGCCAGCGCTGTGGCCCCTTGGACCGTATCTCTTTTCCGGGCAGGGGGAGAACGTGCTCCTCCGCTTCGAACACGGAGTCAACTACGCGGTTGCGTGTTCCCCGGGAGAGTGACCCGAATCCGGCAACCGCGGGCGGATTCGGCCACTCCGATCCTGCCGCCGTGGAGATCCACCGCCCAGCGGGCGATCGCCAGACCCAGCCCCGTGCCGCCGTCGCTGCCCGGTCCGTGCGGGGACAGGGCCTGGCCGCGGTTGAAGCGCTCGAAGACCCGGTGGCGCTCGGCCTCCGGGATTCCGGGCCCCTCGTCGATGACCTCCAGCTCGAGCGACTCGGGGTGCGCCCCGCGCCGCGCGAGCACCGTGACCCTGCCGTGTGGGGGGCTGTGCTTGACGGCGTTGTCGATGAGGTTGGCCACCACCTGGTGCAGTCGTTCCGCGTCCGCGTGGGCCGTGAGCTCCGGTGGTGACACGTCCAGATGGAGGTGGACGTCCGTACGGGAATGGTTGCCCGAGCCTGAGGAGAGCCGGCGCTGCGAGGCGGCGAGGTTCGCCTCCTTGAGCACGCCTGACAGGTACGGCCAGACCTCGAAGCGGCGGGCCTTGATCTCGACCACGCCGTTGTCGAGACGGGACAGGTCGAGGAGGGTCTCCACCAGCCTGCCGAGGCGTTCGGTCTGTCTCAGCGCCGTACGCATCGTCTCCGGGTCCGCGGCGGAGACCCCGTCCACCACGTTCTCGAGCACGGCTCTGAGCGCGGCGATGGGCGTGCGCAGCTCGTGGGAGACGTTCGCCACCAGCTCCTTGCGGTGCCGGTCCTCCGCCTCCAGGTCCTCCGCCATGCGGTTGATCGTCTGGGCCAGGTCTCCGAGTTCGTCCCGTCGTCCGGCACCGCTCACCCGCGTCGTGTAGTCGCCGTGGGAGATCGACCGGGCGACGGCGCGCATCTCGTCCAGCGGCGCGGTCAGGCCGTGGGCCACGAACTGCGTGATCAGCAGGGTGGCGATCACGGAGAAGACCGTGATGAACCGGAACTCGGTCCGGGTCCGCAGCGCCACGATCAGCAGTCCGGTCGTGATGAACACCGAGATCACGACCAGCGAGCCCAGCTTGGCCTTGATCGAGAAGGGCCGCAGTCCGGAGCCGGGCCGGGTCATGGCGCGGGGGTCTCCAGGGCGTAGCCGACACCGTGCACGGTACGGATCCGCTCGGCGCCGATCTTCCGGCGCAGGGCCTTGATGTGGCTGTCGACCGTGCGCGTGCCGGAGGCGTCCGCCCAGTCCCAGACCTCGGCCAGCAGTTGTTCCCTGGAGAGCACCGCGCGCGGGGTGTTGGCCAGGCAGACCAGGAGGTCGAACTCGGTCGGGGTCAGGTGGACGTCGTCGGCGCGCACCCGGACACGGCGCTGCGCGTGGTCGATCTCCAGCTCGCCGAGACGCAGGATGCCGCTGCGGGGGGTAACCGCGGCCAGGGCGGCACGCTCGACCCGGCGCAGCAGGACGTGGACCCGCGCCGCCAGCTCCCGCATGGAGAACGGCTTGGTCATGTAGTCGTCGGCGCCGACCCCGAGGCCGACCAGCATGTCGGTCTCGTCGTCGCGTGCGGTCAGCATCAGTACCGGTACCGGGCGCTGGGCCTGCACGCGGCGGCAGACCTCCAGGCCGTCGAAACCGGGAAGCATGATGTCGAGCACCATCAGGTCGGGCTGCCATGCCTCTGCCGCGTCCACCGCCGCGGGCCCGTCCAGTGCGGTCTGCACCAGGAAGCCCTCGGCCCGCAGACGGGCGGAGATGGCGTCGACGATCGTCGGGTCGTCCTCGACCACCAGCACCCGGCGCTGAGCGCCGGGGGTGGCCGCGACGCCGTTGTGGGTGGTGTGTGTCTGTTCCATCGCCCCGCCCCTGCCCGTTCTCGCGGAGGCCATTCCCCCGGAGGCACGGTTATCGCTTGTGGATTTCGTCGGTGATCCCTTGTGCCGGTTCAGAGCGTAAAGGCAGAAGAGGCCTCTCGGCTACGCAGGGTGTTGTCCGTCGTGAAGGTGTTACCCGCGGAAAGGGTACGGATCACCGACCTGCCCGCGTACAACCCTTGGCGGGGCGGGGTCGTGAATACCTGGTGAGGGTTCAGCCGTCCCGGAGTGCGAGATGGACCACGTCCGGCACACCTCGGGCAACGGCTACTTCTTCGGTCGTTACGGCGTGGAATCCGGCATTCCGCAACGCTGGTCCGAACTCGGCGGACGGCTGCGCGGACCACACGGCGAGCACTCCGCCGGGGTTCAGGCGTGCCCGGCACGCCGCCAGACCCGCCGGTGAGTAGAGGTTCCCGTTGCCCTCGGTGACGGTCCAGCCGGGACCGTTGTCGATGTCGAGGCACAGTGCGTCGTAACGCTCCGTGGTCATGCGGAGGTGGGCGATCAGGTCCGTCCGCAGGATCTCCGTCCGCGGATCGGTCAGGGCCGCGCCGGAGATCCGGCCGAGCGGGCCGTCCCGGTGCCAGTCCACGACCGCCTGTTCACGCTCGACGACCACGATCCTCCCCCAGCGGGGCTCGGCGGCGGCGCGCACCAGGGAGAAGCCGACACCGAGTCCGCCGATCAGGACCGACGGGGCGGGCCGGTCCGCGGGCAGGGCTGCGAGTGCGGCGTCGACGAGGAGCCGCTCGGAGCGGCCGTCCGAGGTGTCCATCAGGAAGCAGCCGTTCGCGATGATCTCGAAGTCGTCGCCGCGTTCGCGCAGGACGACTTCGCCGAACGGCCCCTCGCGGCGGTCGAGGACGACGGGGCGGGGGGCGTCTGTGGCGGGCATGTGTGCAGGTCTCCGGTCTCCGGTCTCCGGCGGATGGCTGGTCGGCCGCCGATTCTTCCCGGCGCAGGGCCTTCGAACCACTGGTTTCCCGCCACCTCACCCATGAATGGGAGGGGCCTTACCCGGCGGGCCGGGCGTGCGGGGGCACGTCGGGGGCGCGGGGGAATGGCGACGGCCCGGACGGTGCTGCTGTGGGAGTGGAGGCAGTGCTGCGGGGGAGTGGCGCCGCGAGCGGTCGGTGGGAGGGTCCCGTCTTCACCGGTTCTCCGCAGGCCGGACACAGCCCGATGTCCGTTGCAGTTGAACCTTGCGGTCGTCGGGCGCGGTGACCAGCGACGCGCAAGGTAGGTAGGTGCGGTCGGCTCTGCGGTTGGTCAGATCAACCCTGCATTTTCGGTGACCGTTGCGGAAGCTGATCGACTCAGCCCGGATCCACCGGTGAATCTCGCGGGGGCGCAGTCTCTCGCCGAGAAGCGTCGGCTGTGTGAGGCAGGGGTGTGAGGGCGTGCGAGATCCGCCGTGCGCGGGTCGCGGCTCGTCCGGAGCTTTCGGGTCGGGGGTGCGGTG
>NZ_JBHVCT010000130.1:0-11106 GCF_042803195.1 Streptomyces sp. NPDC057428 | reverse complement strand
ACGCGGGGGACCAGCGCATCCAAAACCGTTCGGGATGCGCGCAGTGCCGGGCAGTGGGTCCAAGGCTCACTCCTGCTCACTGATTAGGAACGGTCGAGTTCCCTGGCGTGCGGCATGACCCGGACCGTAGTGGAAGGACGCCCGGCCAGGGGCGGGATACGAATGCGTGCCACCCTTTCGGGGCGAGTCGCCCCGGGTGGGACCGGGAGGAATGCGATCGTGTCCCGGCGGGTTTGCATCAGCGGCACCACACGAACGACGAGCACGGCGTACTGAGCGGAAGAAGTAGTCATGGGCGAGCTGATCCTGATCCGGCACGGCGAGACCGAGTGGTCCCGGTCCGGGCAGCATACGAGCCACACCGACCTGCCCCTGACGGAGCTCGGCGAGCGCCAGGCCCGGGCACTCGTGCCCCTGCTGGAGGAGCGGAAGATCGGGCTCACCCTGGTCAGCCCTTACCTCCGGGCCCGCCGCACGGCCGAGCTGGCGGGGCTGGCGTCCCCCCGGGAAATGCCTGACCTGCACGAATGGGAGTACGGCGCCTACGAGGGCATCACCACGGTGGAGATCCGCCGGACCCGCCCCGACTGGGACCTCTGGAAGGACGGCGTCGCTCTCGGCTCCGACGAGGACCACCCGGGCGAGTCGCCGGCCGACGTAGGGGCCCGCGCCGACCGGGTCCTGGCCGAAGTCCGCGCGGCGCGGTCCCGCATCGGGGACGACGACATCGTGCTCGTCGCCCACTCCCACTTCCTGCGCGTCCTCACGGCCCGCTACCTGAATCTGCCCGTCACCGGTGGCGAGCTCTTCCAGCTCGCCACGGGCGCCGTCTCCCGTCTGGGTACGGAGCACAACAAGCCGGTCATCAAGTCCCTGAACATGTCACTGCCCGAGCGGCTGTTCAAGTCGATCGACTGACGCGAGGAGATCGCGCACGAACGGCCGGCACCTCGCCCCCGAGGTGCCGGCCCGTTCCGTGCGGCGCGCCGATGATCAGGCCGCCTGCTTCTTCAGTGAGGTGAGGTGGGCGAAGACGACGACATTGGCCGAGTAGCCGTTCTTCTTGTCGAAGCGTCCACCGCAGGTCAGAAGTCTGAGCTCCGGACGGCCAGTTGGCCCGTACACCTGCTCGTCCGGGAAGTTGTCCTTCGTGTACGTCTTCACCTTGTCGACGGTGAAGACCGCGGTCCGCCGGTCCGCCCGGGTGACCTTCACCGTGTCGCCGCGGCGCAGGACGTTGAGATTGAGGAAGATCGCGGGCCCCGTCGCCGTGTCGCGGTGGCCGACGAGCAGTGCCGTGCCCGCCTCCCCGGGTGACGGTCCTTTTCGGAACCACCCCACCAGCTTGGGCCTGGTCAGGGGCGGAGCGCCGAGCCGGCCTTTGGAGTCCAGTGCCAGGCCGGTGACCGGAGCCTCGATGAAGATCGCCGGAATGGCGACCTTCAACGGACGGGAGTGCACCAGCGGGGCGTGCGAGGCAGGCACCTTCTCCTGCGGCTTGTGCGGCGCCCTCCGGAAGGGTGGCGCCCCGCCGCCCGCGGCATCGCTGCCGCGGGCGGCGGTGACCGACGAGGCGTCCTCGGGCGAGTCGGAACACGCCCACACGACGCCGGTCACCAGCGAGAAGGTCACACTCAGGGTCATCGTGAGCCGGCATGCGCGACTCGGACCCCGCCGTCGCCGTCGGCCGCGGGTGTTATGCCTCGTTGCGGGCACGACGCCGGGCGGATCGACGGACCATGATCAGCCCCGCGACTCCGGCGGCTCCGGCCACGAGCGCCGCCGAGGTCCCGATGTTCGAGTCGCTCTCGGAGCTGACACTCGTCATGTCCGGGACACCGCCGCCGCCCGCGGGGACCGCGCCGGACGGCTTGTCGTAGATCTCAGCGGCACCCTTGTCGCTGCTCTTGTCGGCCTGCGCACCGGTCTCGGACGAGCCCCGGCCCTCGCCGCCCTCCGCGCGGCCGCCGCCCGAGCCACCCTGGCCGCCTTCACGCTGGGGCCGGGAGCAGTCGACCTCGAAGCTCTTCTGCTTCAGCGGCGCGCCGGCCACCAGCCACGTGAGCTGGTACGTGCCCTCGGGCAGGAGGTACTCCTGGCTACGGGCCTTGCCGTTGATGAGCGGCAGCGAGGCCGTGAGCGTGTCGCCCGGGGGAACGGTCGGGGGCTGCTCGGTGATCGTCCACGTGACGAACGGCAGCGCGTCGAAGTTGTTGGCCACGAGTGCGAACTTGCAGACCTCGACGCCGTCGCGGTCGCCACGGGAGTGCCAGCTGACCGAACGGATGTCGATGTCGCCGCTCTCGCCGACGGCGAACGCGGCGGGAGCACCGGCCAGAGTAGCGACGCCCGCGACCGCGACTGCGGCAGCGATCTTGACACCCGTGCGGGAGCGGACGGAAGCGGAAATGCGCATGCTAGACCCCTTCGAGCCGAGATGATTGTCATACTGATCACCTGATCGCCTAAGGGATGACATGGATCAATGAAAGAGTCTTTCGGCACACCGTGGAATCGCCCAGAAATGCCCTGATCGGCCCAAGAGGCACGTGAGGTGAGCACGCCGCACGGCACGTCGAGGCCGGTGGATGACCACCGCATGGTGGTCGACGGGATCCGGTTCGGACCGGACCGGGCTACGGGGTGAGGAAGCCGCGGATCCTTCGGCGCAGTCCTTCTGCGTCCAGTCCGTGCGCAGCGACGTGCTCGCGCCAGGTGCCGTAGTGGCGCAACTCCGCACGTGCCGTGCCCAGCGGGAGAATGCGATGGGGCACACCTTGCAGCGCCTCGTTGGCGGAGTTGGCTGACGTGCCGGCCAGATATGGCTCTACCAGCACCACATCCGCTGCATCCGTGCCCGCTACTGCCGTCCGAAGCCCGGCCCCGTCGAAGGGGCGCACCGTCGAGGCGTACAGCACTGTCACATCCATTCCCTTCACCGCGTCAAGCGTTGCATCGAGCAGCGGTCCCACCGCGACCACGACCCCGGCGCGGCCTTCGCGCAGCACCTGGAACCGGCCCGGAGACACCGGGTGGGCGGTGCGGTTGCACTGCTCGCTGAGGCGTACGTACACCTGGTTGTCCGCGGCGGACGCGTGCCTGATCAGCGCTTCGGCCTCGTCGGGGTGGCCGGGCACGTGAATGGTCCAGCCGTCGAGGGTGTCGAGAAGGGCGACGTCGCCAGGGGATTGGTGCGTGCGGCCGCCGGCAGAGACGTCGTACGAGGCACCCGAGCTGACCAGTACCGCACCTGCTGCCTGGTGGCTCAGGTCCAGCTTGATCTGTTCGAAGGGGCGCTCGATGAGGAAGCTCGCGAAGGTATGAACGATCGGGCGCAGTCCGGTCAGCGCCAGACCGCCGGCGACGCCGATGAGCAACTGCTCGCGGATGCCGACATCGATGACGCGGTCCGGATGAGTACGGAGAGCATCTTTGAAGCGATCGCTCGAGATAGCGGCCAGGACGACCGCCAGCCGTGTGTCTTCATCGAGGAGGTGGGTGGTGACATCGGTGAATCGCTCACGCATGGTATCCATGGAAGACGTCATTTCGTGTCGGCTTGATCAGTATTTGCGTTCGACGCGGGCGATGACTGCGTGTGGCCGCCCGGCATGTGGCGTCGTGAAGGCCTGGTGGAGGGCCTCGTGATCGTGGCCGTTCACGGTCATGGCAGACCATCCTTCGGTGGCGAAGCGTGAGGCGAGTCCGCCTCGCCAGCCGAACTTGTCTGAGTCGTTGTCGATCGCCACGACGTGCAAGTTCTCCAGTCCGGTGGCCCCGGCGAAGGCGAGCGCCTCGTGGTTGCTCCCCTCGTCCATCTCGGCGTCGCCGACAAGCACCCACACATCACTGTCGGTCAGCCCCTGCGCCCGCAGCCCCAGGGCGGTCCCCACTGCGATCGGAAGCCCGTGACCCAGCGAGCCCGAGCCGATCTCGACGCCTGGGACGAGCATCCGGTCCGGGTGGTGGCCTAGCGGCGAGTCGAAGGTTCCGAAGCCCGGAAGCCACTCTTCCGGGATGAAGCCTTTGGCGGTGAGCACCGCGTAGTACGCCATCGGGCCATGCCCCTTGGACAGCAGGAAGCGGTCCCGGTCGGCAACGTTCGCGGTCTGCGGGGTCACCCGCAGTACGCGGTCGTATAGCACCCACAAGGCGTCGAGGGTGGAGGTGGCAGCCGGGCCGTGCTTCTCGTCGCCGGTCATCAGCGACATCAAACGCCGCAGACCGGCATGGTTGTACGCGGTGTCCGCGCTGGTCGAAGACATGGTGTGAGTCTGCAAGTTCAAGTCCGCTTGAAGTCAAGCCGGTACTATCCGACCCATGAGCAACTCTCCCTCGCAAGGCCGCCTCCTCGCGATCGGCGAGCTCGCCGCCCGCAGTGGCGTCGCCGCCTCGGCGCTGCGCTATTACGAGGACCTCGGCCTCATCCGGTCCGAACGCACAGCCGGCGGACAACGCCGCTATCCACGAGGGACGCTTCGCCGCGTTGCGTTCGTCCGTGCTGCCCAACGCGTCGGCCTGTCCCTCGAAGCGGCCCGCACGGCCCTCGCCCGGCTCCCCCAGGACCGCGCTCCCGACACAACCGAGTGGAACGAAGTCGCCCACACCTGGACCCTGCACATAGACGAACGGATCGCCGAACTGCAACGGCTGAAACGCAAGCTGACCGGTTGTATCGGCTGCGGCTGCCTCTCACTGCGCAAATGCGGCCTCTACAATCCCGACGACATCGCCGCAGAGAAGGGCCCCGGCGCGCGCTATCTCCACGGCGAAGAGCCTGTCCGGCCCTCCTGAGGGATCGCGGGACAGCCCCCGGTGTCCTGGAGTCTCGGAGGCGCTGCACGGCCATTCACCCGGTTGAGCCCGGACGAGTTGGTGGTTGAAGCAGCGCGTGAGGGAGCCGCCTCAACCTCGACCGACCCCCGCCCACTTCCGGCCGAGGAGCAGGGCCGGCATCGGCCTGGCCACGGCCGATAGCGACCAGCGCTCGCTCCAGGACTTCCTGGACCTGACCGAGAGGATCGATCGGCATCACCCGGATTCATCCAGGAGCGGAGCCGCCTGCTGTCCTGGTGATCCTCGGCAACAGGCCGGCCTTCCAGGGGCATGAGAGAGCACGGGCTGAAGACGGCCCGTCGTGACCGCCTCCTTGGTCCGGACGAAGAGGGGGCGGACCACCCGTGTGGGGTGGCCCGCCCCCGATATCAGGACCGGACGTAAGGCTCAGGCGGTCAGGAGATCAGTTCGATCTCCGCCAGCGTCGCGGCGGCGTCGCTCACCAGCCGGTACTTCGAGTACGTCCCCGGCGCGTGCACCGAGAACACCCGGGTCTGCTTGTCCCAGGCGAACGTCTGGCCGGAACGCTTGTCGAGGTCCTTCCAGGCCTTCCCGTCAGCCGACCCCTGCAGCACCCAGCCCGTGGGGGCCTTCGCCGCGGAGGCCGAAGTCAGGGTGTACTGAACGGCGTTCGTGCTCGTCGCGACCGGCAGGTCCGCCGTCTCGACCGTGACCGAGGTGGCGGAGGAGTTGTCGTAGAGAGCACCGTCGCCCTTGAGCACGTCGCCCTTGGGCGCGGGCACCTTGTCGTCCTTGGTGATGGAGACCGGGGCCGCGTCCTTGCCCGTGCCCCAGGCCGACGGCTTGGAGCCCATGTCGAAGTCCAGCACGCCGCCCTTGGCGAGCAGGTCGTGCGGCAGCGAAGTGGAGTTCCACTTCCTGCCGTTGACCTTCAGACCCTGGACGTAGATGTTCGTCGAGCTGTTCTTCGGCGCCTTGACGACGAGGTCGCGGCCGTTCTCCAGGTGCACGGTCGTCTTCGTGAAGAGCGGCGAGCCGATCGCGTACTCGCCGCTGCCCATGACCAGCGGGTAGAAGCCGAGCGAGGAGAAGAGGAACCAGGCCGACTGCTCGCCGTTGTCCTCGTCGCCGTGGTAACCCTGGCCGATCTCGCTGCCGGTGTAGAGCCGGCCGAGGACCTCACGGACCTTCTCCTGGGTCTTCCAGGGCTGCGAGGCCGCGTCGTACATGTACGTGGCGTGGTGCGCGACCTGGTTGCTGTGGCCGTACTGGCCCATGCGGACGTCGCGCGCCTCGGTCATCTCATGGATGACGCCGCCGTAGGAGCCGACGAACTCGGGTCCGGCGGTCTCCGGGGTGGAGAAGTACGTGTCCAGCTTCTTGGCGAGGCCGTCACGGCCGCCGTAGAGGTTGGCCAGGCCCTTGCTGTCCTGCGGGGCGGTGAAGGCGTAGCCCCAGCCGTTGGTCTCCGTGTAGTCGTAGCCCCAGACGCGGGGGTCGTACTGGTCGGAGGGCAGGCGCCAGTCGCCGTTCGCCTTCTTGCCCTGGAAGAAGCCGGCCTTGTCGTCGAAGAGCTTGACGTAGTTCCGGGCGCGGTTGAGGAAGTACTCGGACTCCTCCTTGTAGCGCTCCTTCTTCGTCTTCTTGTAGAGCGCCTGGCCCATCTGCGCGATGCCGTAGTCGTTGAGGTAGCCCTCCAGCGACCACGACAGGCCCTCGTGCGTCGAGGTGTTGGCGTATCCGGTGAAGACCGAGGTGTCCATGCCCTTGCGGCCGACACCCGAGGACGGCGGGGCCACCGTGGCGTTCTTGACCGCCGCGTCGTACGCCGCCTCGGCGTCGAAGTCGACGCCCTTGACGTACGCGTCGGCGAAGGCCACGTCCGAGCTGGTCCCGGTCATCAGGTCGGAGTAACCGGGCGAGGACCAGCGGGAGATCCAGCCGCCGTCCTTGTACTGCTGGACGAAGCCGTCGACCATCTTGCCGGCCTGCTTCGGGGTCAGGAAGGAGTACGCCGGCCATGTTGTCCGGTAGGTGTCCCAGAAGCCGTTGTTGACGTACACCTCACCCTTGACGATCTTCGCGCCGGTGTGGGTGGGGGTGTCGGCCCCGGGCTGCGGCGAGAAGGGACTCGCGTAGGTGCTCGTGCCGTCGACCTGTTCGAAGCCCGAGTTCGGGTAGAGGTAGAGCCGGTACAGGCTGGAGTAGAGGGTGGTCAGCTGGTCGGCGTTCGCCCCCTCGACCTCGACCTTGCCGAGGATCTTGTCCCAGGCCTTCTGCGCGTTCTTCCGCACCTTGTCGAAGGAGGTCTTCTCCGGAAGCTCCATGGCGAGGTTCTTCTTCGCCTGGTCGACGCTGATCAGCGAGGTGGCCAGGCGCAGGCCGACCTTGTGGTCCTTGCCCGCGTCGAAGCGGAAGAACCCGGTCACGTCGTCACCGCCGCCCTTCAGCTTGCCGCTGTCGGTGACCGGCGCGTCGAAGGAGCCGTACACGAAAAGTCGGGTGGCCCCGGTGGAGCCGCCGCTCTTCACGTCGGAGTAGCCCGTGAAGGAACCGGTCTCCGGGTCGAGGGTGAGGCCGCCGTCGTTGGAGATGTTGTCGAAGACGAGGCTCGCGTCGTCACCGGGGTAGGTGAACTGCATGCGCGCCGCGTGGTCGGTGGGCGTCATCTCGGCCTTGAGGCCGTTCTCGAACGTCACGCCGTAGTAGTGGGGCGTCGCCGTCTCGTTCTCGTGGCGGAACGGCAGCGCGCGGGCCGTGCGGGAGGCGTCGGGGGTGCCGGCGGCCGCGGACGGCATCATCTGGAAGGTCTGGCGGTCACCCATCCAGGGACTGGGCTCGTGGCTGGCGCTGAATGCCTGCAGGGTGGGCAGGTTGTCCGCGTTGTTGCCGCGCGAGTAGTCGTAGAGCCAGCTCGTGGTGCCGGCGTTCGTGACCGGCGTCCAGAAGTTGAAGCCGTGCGGCACCGCGGTCGCGGGGAAGTTGTTGCCGCGCGAGAAGCCGCCGCTGGAATTCGTGCCGCGCACGGTCGAGGCGTAGTCCGAGAGGTGCGCCTTGCGCTTCTCCGCGGCCTTCGGGGCGATCGCGATGTCGTCGATCCAGCCCTGGAACTTCGACGGGCCCTTGGGGGAGTCGTACGCCACCAGGATCCGGTCGACCGTCTTGCCGGCGGCCACCGAGCCGATGCGTGAGGCGACCTTGTTCCACTGGTTCACGTACAGCCGCTTGGCGTCGGCCTGGCCCTGCGGGGTGAGCAGCCCGCCGTGGGTGTCGGTGGCCTTCAGCTCGCTGAGGTACGTGCCGTCGGTGAACGCGAGGTCGACCGCCACGTGCGTGGCGGGGTAGTCGAGGTCCGTCTCGGTCATCTGCGGATAGACCAGGTAGGACAGCTGCGTGTCCTTCGTGACCGCCGTGTCGACGTCGAAGACCTTGTTGTACGAGTAGGCCCGGCCGTCCGGCTTGTGCGTACCGGCGTACCGCAGGGCCTTCTTGCCGGTGAAGCCCGCGCCCTGCTTGGCGGTGGGGGAACCCGAGGGCCCGCGGTCGGCCTGGGAGCGCATCTCGGCGGGGACGGGCGTGGTCGTGTCGCCGTCGGAGAACTGGACGTCGGAGAGCTGGGTCGCGTCCGACGCGCCGTTGTTCTTCGTGATCTCCAGCCGGAAGTGCTGGTAGGCGGTGTCCGTCTCGAAGTCGTACGACTTGGTCTGGTGGCGCTCGGAGAACGCCTCACCGGTGCGCGTGTCCAGGTCGGTCCACGACTTTCCGTCGGCGGAGCCCTTCAGGGTCCAGTCCTTCGGGTCCCGCTCGGCGTGGTCGTTGGCCGAGGTCAGGGCATAGGTGACGACCTTGGTGGGCTCGGAGAGGTCGAACTCGACCCAGCCGGTGGTCGCGAAGGCCAGCCACTTGCTGCCCGGCTCCACGTCGACCAGGTTCTCCTTGACCTCACCGGAACCGGCGTTCTCGCCGCTCGCGCGCAGATCGGTGACCCGGTCGGTGACATTCCCCGGAATTCCGGCGGTGAAGCCACCGTCGACACCCGATGCCCGCTTCTTGCCGTCCGGGCCCTCTTCGACCGTATTGCGCCAGTCCGGCTGCTTCTCGTCGGTCTCGAAGGAGGAGCTGAACGACGTGTCACGGGACGGCTTCTGGGCGACGCCGGACGGCTGGGCGAGCGCCGCGGTGGGCGCTGCGAGGGTCAGCACGAGAGAGGCCGCGAGGACGGCGGCCGAGTGGCTTTGTCTGTGGCGCGAGCCTTGCTGGGGACCACGTAGGGGCTGCATACGGAGCCATTCCTCCCGGGGCTTGGACAACGTTGTCACTACGGGATACGCGTTCCAGTAGGGAGCCAAGTGACCGGATGTGTCAAGGGTGTTGCACAGGGGTGCCCTGATGATTCGACCGTATTGCGAGAAACGGTGCTTTCGCGTGAGGGCGCGCGGTGCCGAGGCGTCTGCGAGGTCTCAACTCGGGAAAGACTGCCGCTCAACCATGCATTCGATCTTGCTCAGTTGGCCGCAAGTGGACTATACCTGTCGGCGTCTGCACAACCGCCTCACAACGGCGCGCGGACGCGGGGGAGGGGGCACGGCTGCGAGGCGCGAGAAGCGGTTCGCGGTACGGGCCCCGGAACTCCTCCACTGCATCCGGTACGACGAAATGTGCACGACCCAAGCGCAACTGACCGCGGTGGCGGGACCCTTCGCCTGAGGCGAATTCACCATGGGTGACCGGTACACCGCCTGAGTCCTGTAGAAGGCGAGGACTTGAGCATGGGATCCACCTCAGGCCGCACGAATGAGGGCCTTGGCCGTCGCGATCTGATCAAGCGTTCTGCCGCACTCGGCCTGATCGCTGTTCCGACGATGAGCTTCCTGTCCGCTTGCGCGAGTAGCGACGGCGGAAGTGACGACAAGGTCGAAAAGGGCACCAAGAGCGCCAAGAACCCGCTCGGTGTCAACGAGACCGCGGCACTCGAGGTCGTCATCTTCAACGGCGGTTTCGGTGAGCAGTACGCCATCGACGCCGAGAAGAAGTACAACGCCGCCTTCCCGAAGGCGCCGAAGGTCAAGCACGCCGCGACCGAGAAGATCCAGTCGACGCTGCAGCCGCGCTTCAACGGCGGCACCCCGCCGGACCTCATCGACAACTCGGGCGCCGAGCAGATGGACATGGGTGTCCTCGTCGGCAAGAAGCAGCTGCTCGACCTCACGCCGCTCATGGACGCCCCGTCCTACGACGACCCGGCCAAGAAGGTCCGCGACACGCTCCGCCCCGGCGTCCTGGAGATGGGCCAGTTCGACGGCGACCCCGTCTGGATCATGTACTACGCGTACACGGTCTACGGCGTCTGGTACTCCCAGACCAACCTCGAGAAGCTCGACGCGACGTACCCGGAGAACTGGGACGACATGCTCGCGCTCTGTGAGAAGGCGAAGAAGAAGGGCATCGCCGGCTGGACCTACCCCGGCAAGTACCCGTACTACCTGCCCTTCTCGCTGTACCCCTTCATCGGCAAGATCGGCGGCCGCGAGGTCCTCGACAAGATCGACAACCTCGAGCCGAACGCCTGGAAGGACCCGGCCGTCAAGGCCGCGTTCGAGGCGTACTACGAGCTCTACAAGAAGGGCTACATCCTCAAGGGCACGCCCGGCCTGACCCACATCCAGTCGCAGACCGAGTGGACCAAGGGCAAGGCGCTCTTCATCCCGAACGGCTCGTGGGTGGAGAACGAGGCCGCCCCGACCACGCCGGACGACTTCAAGATGATGGTCGGCGCGCCGTCCAGCCTCGACTCGTCCGACAAGCTGCCCTTCGGCACCATCTGGGCGTCCGGCGGCGAGCCCTTCGTCGTCCCGGCCAAGGCGAAGAACCCCGAGGGTGCGATGGAGCAGCTGCGCATCATGCTCAGCGAGGACTCCTCGAAGAACTTCACCAAGTCGGTGAAGTCCCTCAGCGCCTTCAACGGCGGCACCGACGGGCTGACGCTCTCCACCGCCATGCAGTCCGGTGTCGACGTCCTCAAGACGGCCGGCGACAACGTGGTGAACCCGCGTCTGCAGGACTGGTACGTGAAGCTGCAGAAGGAGCAGATCGGTATCGCCGGAATCGGCGAGATGATGGCCGGCCGCGCGACCCCGGCGGAGACCATCAAGAAGATCCAGGCCTTCGCGGACGCCGCCGCCAAGGACCAGTCCATCAAGCACTACAAGCACCATTGAAACCTCCCCCTCGTGAACGGGGGGGATTCCTGGCTCACTTCGCCTGACGCCTAGCAGGTGGCAGGGCTTACAAGATCAGCACCAGCCGGGT
>NZ_JBHVCT010000129.1:0-11416 GCF_042803195.1 Streptomyces sp. NPDC057428 | reverse complement strand
ATCCGGATCCGCTCCGGGTACGTCTCACCAACTATGTGATCTCTCGGCACAAGATCGAGATCATAAACGATCTTCAGCTACCCGAGCGACGTTGAGTGCCCCCGAATCCCACACTCCAGGCAGCGGCCACAGCCATCGTGCCGAGCAGGCGTCCTCTCATTCCGAGAGGCATACCGCGCTTCCGGGTCTGGCTCATTCCTGCTGTCATCCTGACTTCCGAACCTTCCCTGTACCTACTCGATCACCGGCAGAGCGTGACGCCACGCTGTCTGTGCTCCCAGGTCTCCCAGCGGTGGGCGATCTGGGCCGCGCATCTTGTCCGATCGCTCTGGACGACCGAGACGCACAGGATGGCCCCACGACACAGGTCAGGGTGGGCACCTCCCGTGCGTGCCCACCCTGACCTGTTAGTCGCCCGTCGAGTCCTACTCGAAGTTGGCCCGTGCGCGCTTGTCGCCCGCCTGGTAGGCAGTACCTGCCTCGCGCACCTTGCGAGAAATCTCGGACAGGGCCGTGTGAATGCCCGTGGCGTCGCGGTCCCAGCCGGCCTGCGCCGTGTCGTACGCCGACTTGGCCTCGCCCACCCAGAGCTCGGAAACGCTGGCAACCATGCGCTTGATCGACGCAAGGTCTTCCTGAAGCTGCCTGCTCTGCCTGTCGATGTCGCCTGCGGCCAGGTCCAGGCTCGCGTAAGTGACAACCATTGTGCCGTCGTTGGTCGACATGCGGTCCTCCAGTTCAATCCAGTTGGGGTGTGATGGCCCGTACTTGGTACGGGAAAGGCAGGGGTCAGAAGTTGTTCATTGCCGAGGTCCTGGCCTCGGTGCCCCCAGAATGACCGGGGACGACGTCCACGCCCTGGAGTGCCTGCTTGATTTCGTCTTCGGTGTTGCCCGAGATGGTCCGGGCCGCCTTGATCGCTTCCTGGAAGTTGACCAACCGGGTAGCGATGTTGCCCATCTTGAGGTTGATGTCAGCCTGCTTGGCGTTGAAGGCGTTGGCGCCGATGCCCTTCCACGCGCCTTCCAGGCTGTCGATCGTCGCCTGCAGCGTCTTCAACTGCCCCCTGACGGACTCGAACCGCTTGGAGAGCTCGCCCTCCAGCTTGAGGAGACTGTCATCTGAAAGCTTCTGATCTGCCATGGTTCTGGCTTCCTTTCTGGTGCTCTTGTGCGATCCGGCATTCCCGCCGGGAGTGCGTATGAGGAACTACGGTCAATCAGGCGGCGCGGCGCTTGCGGACAAGCGCGAAAGCGCCTCCGCCGAGCACGAGTACAACTGCCACTCCGCCGAGGATCAGACCCAGTTGGCTGTCGTCGTTCTCGGTGCTGGAGCCTGCCAAGGCAGCGTCGTCAGCCTTCTCTTTCTTGTCAGGCTGTGACGAAGCTGGTGCAGACGGGGCCGCTGAGCGCGCGGAACCGGACGTCTTCTCCTTGGTGAGAGGGCTGATGTCCGGGGCGCCGGGATTTCCCTTATTCTTCAGGATGTTCATGGAGGGGCGGATCAGGCCGTGGCCGAGGTATTTGCTGAGCGTGTCCTTTTCCCAGTCCCGGCCGGCGGTGTCAAAAAGTACGTTGAGGACTTGGTTCGCAGTCCAGTCCGGATGGGCGGACCACACCAGGGCCGCGGAAGCAGAAGCGATGGCGGTTGCTGCGCTGGTTCCGCCATCGCCGTCGCAGTAGCCCTGAAATGTAGAGTCGCACCAACGCGGAATGTCGTTACCTGGGGCAGCGATATCTACGATATTCCCGTTCTGGGAGTACTCGGCGACCTTGCCGTCCCGATCCGCAGAGGAAACACCAACGACCTGCGGGTACGCGGCTGGATATTGATCCTTATTACTTTCCTCGGCATTGTTTCCCACACCCGCGAAAAACAACTTACCCTTGCCCTGCGCGTACTCGACAGCTTCTCGCTCTTCTCGGTCTGCAAAATCACTGGCGAACGACATATTGATGATCTGCGCATCACTATCCGCTGCAGCTCGGATGGCATCTGCAGTGTCATTCGCATTCACCGAATGCTCATTCTGGAACTTCGTATCGGTAATCCGAACCGGAATGATTTTCACATCGGGAGCGAGGCCTCGAAGGCCCCCACCTGCTCCTGTTCCAGCAATCAGCTCAGCCATGGTCGTGCCATGCCCGCGGTAGTCGTCGTACTCATCACCCTCAGCGCCTGTAGCGTCAAATCCCTTTAGGACCTGACCCTTCAGAGACGCCGTCGACGAGTTCACGCCGGAGTCAATGACAGCAACTTGCACGCCTTCACCCGTGGAGATCTTCCACATCTCCTCGGCCTGCATTGCGCTGAGGTACCACTGTTTGGACTGCGCGTCTGAGGCGACCGCAGATGGAGCGGCCCCCGCGAATCCCGCGCCCCAGACGGCGGCCACAGTCATCGTGCCGAGCAGGCGGCCTCTCAATCCGAGAGGCATACAGCGCTTCCGGGTCTGGCTCATTCCTGCTGTCATCCTGACTTCCGAACCTTCCCTGTACCTACTCGATCACCGGCGGCGCGACTCCACGCCGGCCGGCCTCCCACGTCTCTCTGTCTTCCGTCAGATAGTCCGGGCGCGAGGTGCCACCGTCCTGGTCCTCATCCTCGGAATCCCTCCGACCGGCCGGGCCACGCACAAGGCCCGCGCCACCAGCCGTGAAGCCCTTCGAACCTGCACCAGATCCCACAGCGCCGCCACGGGGCGTACCCACAACTCCGTTGGTGCTGGGAGTACCCCGCCCACCAGGGCGGGAGGCGCTGCTTGTACCACCCGCTCCGACGACACCCCGCTGACCAACGCCGCCGACCGGGCCGCCCGTTTGTGCCGCTCCCCCAGCTCCGATGACCGTCCCGCGCGGGACACCACGAGCGCCGCCTGGCGCAGCACCGCCCGGGACGGCGCGCTGCGGGGTCCCGCCGACAATGCCGTTCGCTGTCCGGCCCGCACGTGGGCCGGTAGCCCCGGACGTACCTGCATGGCCGCCTGCAGCCATGGGCCTGCCGCCAGTGACACCGGACCGGCCGGCAGTGGGGGCCTGCGGCCCGCCACCTCCGCGTCCGGAGGCCGGGCTCCCGCCCACGGGCGCAGAACGCCCCACCGGAGGCCCGGTACGACCGTTCGCCGTAGGGCCACCGACAGTGGGCCCACTTGCTCTTGGCCCTCCGAACCCGGTCTGGCCAACTGCTTTGGGCCCACTTGTTGCTGCTTGGGGCGCCCGGGAGCCGCTGGTCACTGGGTTCACGAAGCCGGTCGCAATAGGCGGAGTCAGATTCGGACCTCCCACTGGGCCCACAGGACCCGTGGGAGACGGAGTTGAAGTGGGAATCGAAGTGCTTGCGGGGGCCGGCGGTGTGGCCACACTGTTGATCTCCGTAGAGATGCTGTTGCTGACCACCGGAGACACCGACTCAGGTGCCTCACGAGGCGCACCACCTGAGCTAGAGCCCAGACCACCGGTAGCCGGATGCTCCGCTACAGCTTGGGCGCTTCCGGAGCCTGAGCCTACCGACGAGTTCCCCGTCCCGGGGCCGGCTCCCTCACCGACGTAGCCCTGTGGCCTGGGCATCGCAACATCAAGCTGCTTGTCGAACCGCGGCGGCTCCTGTGCCGCCAGCGTCTCCTCCGAGACCGAGTAGTACGAAGCCAGCCTGTTCGCCTGGTTGATGGCCTCCTGGCGGTCCTTCTCCACCTTCAGTGCCGCCGCGTACTCCGGGTTGCCATCGATCCGCTTCGGGGCCTCGATCTCGTCCGGGGACTTGCGGTGCAGGCGGGTGTCGCGGGGCGGTAGGGAGTTGCGTACCGAGGCGAGGCCCGTGCCTGCGACCGTGATCTGCGTGCCGGCCGTCTGCGCGAACTCGCCCAGCTTCGTGGCGTGGGCGACCAGGCCGTTGCCCCAGTCGCGGAAGGCGGTTCCCGACTCGCCCTCCCAGTCGACGACCTTGATGAAGTCGCCCAGCTCCTTCGCCGCGTCGTTGATCGCGGTCCGTGCCTTCAGGAGTGCTTGACCGGCCTCCTCGAGGTGCTCCGGGTTGGAGTTCTCGATCAGGTCGATCATCGCGTTGAGCTCGTGGCCCTCGAAGGAGGTCCGGCCCGAGGAGCCGGAGCCGCCGAAGCCGAACGCCTCCATGACGCCCTGCATCTGGCGCGTCACGTCCGTGACGATCAACTGCCCCCGGACCCGCTCCTGGTCCTGCTGCGCCTGCTCCGCGGGAGTGAGTTCCGGCTTTGCCTGGGAACCCGGTCCCGGCTTCTTCGGTTCGCTCATTCGGCTGCCCATCCCGCGTCGTACTGCTTGTCGGCGTTCTGCTCAGGCTTGGCCGTCTTCTCGGCTGCGGCCTTCTCGCGCTCCTTGTCCAAGTGGGTCTGGATCTCGTAGAACCGCCGCCGCGTGTCGTCGTCCACGTTGTCGAAGCCCACGGCCGCCGCGTGCACGCCGAGGCTCAGGTACTCGATCTGGTCGCCCAGTGACTTCGAGAGCGTGACGAGCGATTCGTGGACGCGGTTATACTGCCTGTAGAGCCCATCCGCTTCCGCGAAGCATGCGTTCTGGCCACTCAAGGAGGTACGCGACACCCTCTGTGCCGCAACCTTCGACTTGCCGGCCGCCGAGCCTTCCAGATCCGTCAGCAACGCGTTCACACGCTTCTGGAACTGCTCAAGGGCTCCTACGCCACGCCGGAGGTCCCCGTTGCCTTCGCCCACGTTGCTGCCCTTCCCCGATTCCCCGTTTGCTCAGTCCGTTTCACGTTGCAATCGCACCCACGTGAACAGCACTGGCCCCATCACATCACTCTAACCAATGGCACTGACAGGTCCAACTGTCTTGTCCATCGCGTAACTTCCCTCACGTAACCAGCGCCGGACGTCACACGGCGCCCGGTCGGCCCTGCCGTCGTCGTCTGTCGCGCACGGCAACCGCGGCACCCGCAATGGCGGCGACCAGGACTCCCCCGCCCACCACGACATAGGTCGCGAGCCGGGCGTTGCGTTCGTCCGCCGTCTCGCCCAGATGGATCGCGGCAGGGACCGGTGCCTTGCCCTTACTCAGTCCTTCGTGTGCCACCGGCTTCTCGATGGGCTTGTCGTCCTCGGTCAGGGCGCGCACCGGGTCGACCACGCCCCAGCCGACCAGGCGGTCGTGGCCCGCGATCGAGCGTTCTGCCGTCTGCTCGATCTGGGCGACGATCTGCTCCTGCGTCCACTCCTGGTGTTTGGCCTTGATGAGGGCCGCGACCCCGGCGACGTACGGGGCCGAGAAACTGGTGCCGTTGTCGGCGCAGTGTCCCCCGCCGGGAACCGTCGAGATCATGTCGACACCGGGGGCCGCGACGCCCACGAACTCGCCGGACTGGGAGAAGGCGGCCCGTTCGTTGTTGCGGTCCGACGCGGCCACGGCCAGGACACCCTCGTAGGAGGCCGGGTAGGTCTCCTTGACGTTGCCGCCCAGCCCGTCGTTGCCTGCGGAGGCGACGATCACGATCTCCTTGGCCAGGGCGGCGCTCACCGCCTGCTCCAGGAGGGCCGTGGGCTTGACCGCGTTGGCGGTGTCCTGGGAGATGTTGATGACGTCCGCGTCAGCCTGGTCGGCAGCGTAACGGATGGCGGCGGCCAGGGTTTCCGCGGTCCCGTGGCCCTCGGCGTCGTTCTGCTGGATCGGGATGATCGTCGCGTCCGGGGCCAGGCCGGTGAAGCCCGTGCCCTTCCGTTCGTGTGCGGCGATGATGCCGGCGACCTTGGTGCCGTGGCCGACGATGTCGGTGGTGCCGTTCTCCTTGCCGCGCTCGAGCTTGTTGCCGCTCTCGTCCTTGAGGTTCTTGTCCAGGAGGTTGCGGCCGCTCCCGGTGTCCACGGCCTTCGTGAGCTGGGGGTTCTTGACGTCGACGCCGGTGTCGATGACCGCCACCCGTACGCCCTTGCCGGTGGACTGCTCCCACAGTTCGTCCATCAGCACGCGTTGCAGTGCCCAGGGTCGCCCCGTGTAGTCCTTCGAGGGGAAGGTGCACTGGGTGGAGTCGTCCGCGGCGGCGGGCAGCGCCGGCAGTGTGACCAGGAGTACGGAAGTGGCGGCTGCGGCTGTCAGCAGGCGTCGGCGGCAGGAGGGGTGCGTGGTCACGTGGTCGCTCCTCATGAGCCCTGCGGCTGGCGGGCGGCACCGGTCGACAACCGGGGGCCCGTCGGCAGGAAGGTGGACCAGGCGGCGGGAACGGGGGCGGGATCGACGTCCTTGTACCCGAGCCGGTTCTGCGCCTGCTGTGCCTCCTGCTGCCTCTGCTTCTCCTCCTTCGTACCGGACTCACCGATGCCGGAGTCGTCCTGCACGCTGTCGCCGTTGGACTGCATGGCGTAGCGCAGACCGGTGTCGGTCACCAGGAAGAGCGGACCGGAGTCGGGACTGGAACCCTTGAACTGCCGGAAGAGCAAGCCGGATCCGGGGGTGACGTAGGCGCTGCTGGAGCCGGAGGGGAGCGTGGCGGGAAAGCCCGTGCCCGCCCAGGTGCTGAGCGTGCTGGCACCGTCCTTGTCCGAGACACCGCGCAGGACGTTGCACACGGTGTTGCGGCTTCCGCTCTCCGTGCTCGCGGAGTTGACGGGTGTCGGCTCGCTCGTGGGCCAGTTCCTCTCCTGGCCGAACGCGGCTCCGGGCTCGAACGCGCCGGCGCTGACGTGCTTCGCCTTGCCGTCCTGACCGAGGTTGACCAGGGCGCGGCTGCTGAGCAGGAGCTTGGCGACGAAGTCGGACACCGGGGCGACCCTGCCGCGCAGGACCACGTACTGCTGGGTCCTCGTGCCGGACGTCGCCGCGAGGACCATGCCCACCCTGTTGTCACCGGTTTGCAGCTTCCCCGGAACACCCGCGTCGGTACCGGGAGTTCCCTCGATGGCCGGGAAGGTGACCTCGGCCCCCTTGTGCAGAGTCTCCAGCCAGTCGGCGGACACCCGCTGGGGGGCGCGGTCCTGGCCGACGAGGGTGCGCAGGAGCAGCTCGTCCTTCTCCACCGCGTACGCCGTGCCCGTGGCGTCGGCGATGTAGCGGGTCCTGTCCGGTCCGGGGCCCTCGACGTACATCAGCTCGCCGCCCTGCAGCCTGCCCGCGCCCTCGGTCTTCTTCTGCTCGCGCTCCGCGAAGAGGAACGCCGCCTTCTGGATGGCCCTGCCGCCCTCTCCGGGCCGCTCGCAGACCGCCCAGCGCTTCATGGAGCCGGCTTCGGTCTTGTCGGGCAGCCGGTCCGGGGCATAAGGGATGCCGAGGGTCGCCCCGTGCGGGATCTTGCCGCTGTCGAGGACCGATTCGTCGACGTTGATGACGGTGCCCTTGTCCGGGGCGAGGAGGAGTTTGGCGCTGGACATGTTCAGTACCGGGTGGAGCTGCGTCTTGCCGTCGGTCTTCAACACCACATAGCGGGTCGTGGACTTGCTGGCGATGATGACGTTCTCGTAAGGGGTGTCCCACTTCTGGGGGGCCACGGGCTTGAACATCCCCCAGGCTCCGAACACCGCCAGGACGACCGCGCCGACGATCGCTCCCGGCACCACCGCGCGAAGGGGACGCGGGGCGCCCTCTTCCGTGCCGGACGGGTGGGGCTGCAGGAACTGTGCGACCAACCTTCGCTTCGCGAAGGTGTAGGCATTGAGTTCGTCCCGCCGTGATGCCATGTGCGCGCTGCCCCTTCTCCCCAGTGGGCGACCAGGTTCCCACACCCCTCGCGGGCCGGTGCCCCCGACCGGGACCCCTACTATGCCTGTTGGCACTTGGCTCTCATCGCTCAGGTAGGGTGATCGCCCTATCAACGCCCGTACAAAAAACGGTGAATACGGACACGAGGGGGCAACGCGGCGATGGGTGCAGCTACGGGGGAGCGCACGAGGCGGTCCGCCCAACGAACACCCGGATCTTCCCGGCGGCAACGCAGCAACGGGTCGGAAGGCACAGCTCCCCATCACTCGGCGGACACCCCCGCCGCAGCCACTCTCCACTCGATCTCGAGGACCGGCCGAGTCGGTCCCGCGCTGCGGCAGATGGTGCTCGTCGAGGCAGCCCTGGCAGTCGCCCTCGTGGGTGCTGCGCTCGGCGGCGCGTGGCTGATCCCCGCCGGCGTGGTCGCCTGTCTGCTGATCCTTCTCGCGGTGGTACGCCGCCGGGGCCGGGCTGTGCAGGACTGGCTGTCGACCGTGTCATCCCTCCGCCGCCGCAGGCGGACCGCCGCGGCGCCCCCCGCCGGGACGGAGCCTCAGCTGGCTCCGGTCGCGGAGAACGTGCCGGGATTCGCTCCGTACATCTATGTGGACGGCGCCCGCCGCACGGTGGGCATGGTCGGGGACGGCACTTTCCTGACCGCGGTCGTACGGGTCGAGGCGAGCGGTGAATCGCTCCGTCAGGCAATGGGTGCGCGAGCGCTGCCGCTGTCCCTCCTGGGCGACGCGCTCTCGGTGGACGACATCGTGCTGGAGGCCGCGCAGCTCGTGCAGCAGGTACGCCCCGCTCCGGCGCCGCACCTGCCGGAGCGGTCGGTTGCCCGGCTCTCGTACGGCCCCCTCCAGGACCGGACCGGGGCGCCCGCGCTGCGGATGACCTGGGTGGCGGTGAAGCTGGATCCGGAGCTGTGCCGGGAGGCCGTGGAGGCACGCGGTGGCGGGATCGGAGGAGCGCAGCGCTGCCTGGTGCGGGCCGCGGACCACGTGGCGAGCCGTATCACCGGCGCCGGGTTCCGGGCCTCGGTACTGGACCAGGACGAGCTGAACTCCGCTGTCGCGACCTCTGCTTGTGCCAGCCCCATCCTGTCGGCGCGTGCGGGCCGGCCGGACGCGCAGGCGCAGCCGCGGACGATGGAGACACCACGGGTCTGGCGCTGCGACGACCGCTGGCACACCACCTATGCCGTGGACCGGTGGCCCGAACTGGGCCGCGGAGCCACTCCGCTGCCGCGGCTCGTCGCGCTGCTGACCTCGGTCCCGGCGTATGCGACGACGTTCAGCCTGACGGTGCGCCGCGGTGCGCACCAAGGGCATGTGTCCGTACGCGGCCACGTACGGATCACCGGCGGCTCCGACACCGAACTGGTCGGAGTCCGACGGACATTGGAGCAAGCCGCACGGCATGCCGGGGTCGGCCTCGTACGGCTGGACCGCGAACAGCTGCCGGGTGTCCTGGCCACCCTCCCGCTGGGAGGCGCACAGTGACGAAGCACATCGCTCCGAGGCGGGGGCTGCTGGGGCCCCGTCATGCGGGCCACACACTGGCGGCGGACCACCTGGGCGCGCTGTCGTTGCCGGTGGGCGACGACGGGGTGATCATCGGTGACGATGCCGAGGGCCGCCCGCAGATGATCGGGTTCCATCGGCCGGCACCGTACGACGTCCTGCTGATCGGCGGTCTGTGGACCGCGCAGGTGCTGGCACTTCGCGCTGCAGGTACCGGTGCGCGGGTGGCGGTCGAGACGGGGCGTACCCAGGCGTGGACCACGCTGGCGCAGGCCGCGGGTGCCGGTCTCGAGTGTATCTCCCTTCATGACGTGGGCCGGGTCCCGCCTACCGGGGCGACCGTGGGCAGCCCGGTGCTCGTCGTACGCGACTGCGGTATGCGCCCGCCCCGTGGCCGTGTGGTGTCCTCGCCGTGGCAGTCGGTGCTGACACTGCTGCCCTATCTGAGCCCCGTGGCACCCCGGTTGCTGCGTGCGTCCACGCTCGTGGGCGTCCAGCGGGTCTCACCGGCCGAGGCGGAGCAGATCGGCAGGATTCTGGGGCTCGCGCGCGCCGAGAGCGAGGCTCTGCCCACCCTGGCGGACGGTGTGACGCTCTGGGTGGCGGGCCGCGAGCACCACTGGGTGATGACCAGCGCGACGGACGTGGAGAGCGGACTGCTGGGCACTGCTCGCAGGATGGACTGAATCCTGGCCCGTTCGCACCCCCTGCTCGCCGCTTTTCAGGATCATAGCGAGGGAACGACACTGTTCGACCGAAGGGACGTGCGCATGGGCACCCAGCAGGAAAAGGACGAGCTCTACGCTCTCGACATCTCGGGTGTGGAGTGGCTGAGCGCACCCGGCACCGAGAACGTCGAGGAACGCGTCGAGATCGCGTACCTCCCGAAGGGAGCGGTCGCGATGCGCTCCTCGCTGGATCCGGACACCGTGCTGCGGTACACGGAAGCCGAGTGGCGCGCTTTCGTACTGGGCGCACGAGACGGTGAGTTCGACCTCACGTAGGCGGTGGTACGGGCGGAGGGTGGCTGTCCGCACCGGACCGCCACCCTCTCACCAGGTCGCTCCGCGTCCTGTTATGTGACGAATGGGTCGCTTATTCCTTCGCCTTCCGCGTACTTGTTTCACTTGATGGCGGGGCGTGACCTACCGGACGGTTCTTCCCGTGCCGTACGGCCGGCCGTAGTGCGCCCGATGGCGATTAGGGTGGGTGGGGGCGTGACAGAGGAACCTGCGGGCAGGCACTGTGCGTCGCAAGGGGGAGAGCCGGGCGGATCGCACCACGGGAACGGTCGCCCCCACCCACCACGGCACAAGGGTGCTCGACCACACCAGGAGGCAAAGTGAACGGCGATCGGGACGAGATCCGCGGGGGATGGAACACGCCCGTCGACGAGTCGTCCGACGCGGAGCCCGCCGAGATGACGGGTGAGTTCACCATCGACTACACCCCGCCCGCCTGGTACACGCAGAACGCGTCGGGGGACTCGTCGGGCGGTGCGGGGTCGCACCTCGCGCCGCCTCCGCCGCCGAACGGCGCACCGGTGTCGGTGCCGGGCCTGCCGGCCTCCGGGGGTTTCGAACCGGGCTGGCCTCCGGCCCGGCCGGCGCCTTCACCCGCCGCGCCCTCTGCCGGACCCGCGTCCCCGAACCGGGCCGCCGCCTCGGCGGGGCCGGGGGAGCCTGCCGCCGGGGACGGGACGTTCGGGGGTGGCGACCTGGAGAGCGGGGCCACGATGCGGTTCTCGCCCGCCGCGCTGAAGCGCGAGATCGCGGAGCGCGAGGCGGCCGCTGAGGCCGAATCGGCCGTGTCCCGTTCCGGTGACCGGGGCGGCGCCGCCGAGCCCGCTTCCGTGACCGCCACGCCCTTCACGCCTGCGTCCCTTCCGGCGGAGAGCGCCCCGTCCGGGACCGAGCCGCCCGAGGCCTCGCCCGTCTCCGACGGACCGTCCGGGGCGACGCCGTCCCCGGACGATGCCGCCGCCATGGCCCCGCCGAGGGGCGACGAGGAATCCGAAGTCCCCGACGACACCGGTGACTCCGGGCCCACGGTCCCGGACGCGGAGAAGGACGCCGAGGCCGACGAGCCCGCCGCAGCCACCGGACCGGCGCCGGACGACGCGCAGGCCGGCGACGAGCCCGCGGACGCGGTGCCGGACGCCGCACCGCGGGACACGGCGCCGACGCCCCAGGTGGGACATTCGCCACCCTCGGGAGC
>NZ_JBHVCT010000128.1:0-11488 GCF_042803195.1 Streptomyces sp. NPDC057428 | reverse complement strand
CTAGTGACACGCCATCTCGGCGTGCTCACAGGCATTTTCGCAGGTCAACCCACATATTCGTGTCCTAGTCGGCACTGCTAACTGCGGAACTCAGGTTCGAATTCAAGGCGATTGATACTCATTCCGGCGGCACTGTAGGACATGGACGGACACGGCGATGCCGGGCGGCCTTCGGGTCTTCGGAAATCCGGTCCACGAAAGCCGGTTCAGCGCATTCCGTTCCTGGCAAATGTCGGCGGCCGTGACGAACGGCATGACAGCTGCCTGTTCGGCGGCCGAAATCCCTGATTCCTCCCTCGACAAGGACGCCTATGCCCGAACTCATGAGCCGGACAGCCGTACCGCGGCGCGTGACGGCGCCGCACGCGCTCGCCTCCTTCGCCGCGGTGGTCCACCGGCGCGCCCGCCGGGACGACGTCACCATCGGCTGCCACGTCTCCGGCGACGGCACCGCGGGCTCCAGCGTCGTCACCGTCGAACCGGGCGACGACCCCTCGTTCTCCGTCCTCGCAGACCGGACAACGGCCGCCCTGGACGAACTTCCCGAGGCATCGAGTGCCGGCGCCGAGGAGCAGGAGGACGTGCCGGAGACCGACTACACGTTCGGGTACGAGGCAGACAACCTGACACTCCTGGCCCATGGCGCCCGCGCCCCCGGTCCGGAGGCCGCGGCATGCACCGACTCGCTGTGCGGGACCCACGACCCGGCCCGCCGTGCGGTGTCGGCCCTGAGCCCGGCCACGGAGGCGGAGAGCCGCGGACTGCGGGTCCTCGGCCACGGCGACCGCACGCCGCCACCACCGCGCTGCGTGCACGAACTGGTTGCCGAGCGGGCCGCCGCCACACCCGAGGCGCCCGCCGTCAGCCGAGCCGGCCGAGTGCTGACATACGGAGAACTCGACGCGCGCGCCGAGCAACCGGCCGTACGCCATCGAGCGGCCGGACTCGGAACGCACCGGGTGGCCGCCGTCCTGCAGCAACGCTCACCGGAGCTCGTCGTCACCCTCCTGAGCATCCTCGAGACCGGCGGGGCCTACCTGGTGCTCGACCCGGAGGACCCGGCCGATCGGCAGGCACGGCTGGTCCGCGACGCCGGCGCGGTACTCCTCATCGCCGAGGACGGGTTGGGCGACCGCGCGCCGGTGGATCTGGGCGGCGAACGGGTACCGAGCCTCATCGATCACACGCTCGGCATCCTCCGCGAGGACATCGAGGCCAACAAGCGCTACCACCTGCCCGATCCACCGCGTCTGCCGGTGGCGATCACGGCCATCGGCTGGTCCCGCGACTTCGAGGTCCCCTACCGGAGCATGGGCGGGCGGGCCGACTGCGGTACCACCGACTTCGAGGTGCTGGAGGATGAGCGCTACACCTTCACCGAGGCGCATGCCGCGCTGCTCGGAGTGTTCTCGGCGGGTCTCCTGCCCACGGCCGCGGAGCACCTGCGGTGAGCGGGGCGGCTTCCGCCGGCGCCCGGCAGGACCGTTGGGTGCGGCGACTGAGTTCCGGCGACGATCCGCGCTGCCAGCTGTTCTGTCTGCACTGCGCGGGCAGCGGACCAGGCATGTTCCGGGACCTGCCGGACCATCTGCCCGACGACGTCTCCGTCGCAGCGGTGCTGCTGCCCGGCCGCGAGAACCGGATCGCAGAACGCCCCTACGACCGGATGGGACCCTTGGTGGAGGCACTGGCCGAGGCGCTCGGCCCGCGGTTGCATCTGCCCTATGCGTTCTTCGGCTACAGCATGGGCGCCCAGGTGTCGTTCAACCTCACGCACGCGCTGCGCGGCCGCGGACTGCCGCTTCCCATGGGCCTGTTCGTGGCCGCGAGCCCGGGACCCTACCTGCAACGTGAGGTGCCCGCCTGGAACGAGTCCGACGACCGGCTGGTCGAATACCTGCGCGAACTCGGCGGCACGGCACCGCACGTGCTCGACGACCCGGACCTGCTGGACCTCCTGCTGCCCACCCTCCGAGCCGATCTGACCGTGGTCGCGACCTGGCCCTACCGCGCGCGGCCGACACTGCCGGTCGCCGTCCGGGCGTTCTCCGGAGCCGAGGACGGACCCGCTTCTCCCGAACGGATGGGAGCGTGGCGGATGGAGACACACGGCGTCTTCCGGCAGAGCGTCCTGCCCGGCGGCCACTTCTTCATCAACGACGCACTGCCGACCATCGCCGACGTCATCACCGCGGACCTGATGGAGATGCTCGGCCCACCCACCGCGAGCACCGCCCGGACGGGCACGGGCACGGGCAGACCGCCCCACCCCTAGAACCCGCCTCCCGTCCTCCTCGTACACCGACGTCTGGAGCCACCATGAGCGCACAGCCGCCCGACTTCTCGCTGACCGAAGCCGAGTTGGAACAGTTCCACCGCGACGGCTATCTCGGCCCCTTCGACCTGTACGAGGAGCCGCGCCCTCTGCGGGTAGCCGTCGTCGGAGCCGGCCCGGCCGGGATCTACGCCGCCGACGCCCTGCTCAAGTCCGAGGTGGCCGCCGGTCCCGGTGTGTCCATCGACCTCTTCGAGCGGATGCCCGCCCCGTTCGGCCTGATCCGGTACGGCGTCGCCCCCGACCACCCGCGTATCAAGGGCATCGTCACCGCTTTGCACCAGGTCCTGGACAAGCCGCAGATCCGGCTTTTCGGCAACATCGACTATCCCACCGACATCAGCCTGGACGATCTGCGCGCCTTCTACGACGCGGTGGTCTTCTCCACCGGTGCGACGGCCGACCGCGAGCTGCCGATCCCCGGCATCGACCTGCAGGGTTCCTACGGCGCCGCCGACTTCGTCTCCTGGTACGACGGGCATCCGGACGTGCCGCGCACCTGGCCGCTCAACGCCGAGAGGGTCGCGGTCCTCGGTGTCGGCAACGTCGCGCTGGACGTGGCCCGCATCCTGGCCAAGACCGCGGAGGAGCTGCTGGCGACCGAGATCCCGCCGAACGTCCACGACGGTCTGAAGGCGAACAAGGCCGTGGAGATCCACGTGTTCGGTCGCCGCGGCCCGGCGCAGGCGAAGTTCTCCCCGATGGAGCTGCGCGAGCTGGACCACTCCCCGAACATCGAGGTCGTCGTCGATCCCGAGGACATCGACTACGACGCGGGCTCGATCGAGACCCGGCGCGGCAACAAGCAGGCCGATATCGTCGCCAAGACCCTGGAGAACTGGGCGATCCGCGATGTCGGGAAACGTCCGCACAAGCTGTTCCTGCACTTCTTCGAGTCGCCCACGGAGATCCTCGGCGAGGACGGCCACGTCGTCGGCCTGCGCACCGAGCGCACCGCCCTGGACGGCACCGGCAACGTCAAGGGCACCGGTGAATTCAGGGACTGGGACGTCAGCGCGGTCTACCGCGCGGTCGGCTACCTCTCCGAGAAGCTGTCCAAGCTGCCTTGGGACACCGAGACCGGCACCGTCCCGGACGAGGGCGGCCGGGTCATCGACGAGGCCGGCAACCATGTGCAGTCCACCTACGTCACCGGCTGGATCCGCCGCGGCCCCGTCGGCCTGATCGGCCACACCAAGGGGGACGCCAACGAGACGGTCGCCAACCTGCTCGACGACCACGCCCACGGCCGGCTGCACACCCCCGCCACGCCCGACCCCGAGGCCGTGGACGCCTTCCTCACCGAGCGCCGGGTCCACTTCACCACCTGGGAGGGCTGGTACAAGCTGGACGCCGCCGAGAAGGCCCTGGGCGAGCCGCAGAGCCGCGAACGCGTGAAGATCGTCGAACGCGAGGACATGCTCCGCGAGAGCGGGGCCGGGATCCGGTCTTGAGGAGGAAGGAACGCCGCTGATGGCGACCAGTCCCGAACCGGCGGCGCAGATGGACGGTGTTCTCCGCCTCCTGCTGTGGGCTGAGACGCATCTGGCCACGCCGTTTGCGGTGCGGGATGAGCAGGCCGGTTCCCTGGTAGCCGCCATCGGCTAGGACCGGGGCTCCACGGCAGGCCCGGTCGACGCCGGACTCCGTGAACGCCCGGCAGTCTTTGCGGCTGCCGGACAGCGGGAGGCCGATCGCCACGACCAGGCGGCTGTTGGCATCGATGACGACTTGCAGGTTCGTCGAGTACCGATAGTTCTTGCTGGACGCGGCGACGCTGCGGTCGCGGGTGGGCACCAGGGTGCCGTCAACGATGTAGACGGTTTCCTTGCGTGGTCGGCGCTCCGGCGAGATGGCCAGCAGGGGCGCGTTCCAACGGCCCTGGAAGTCGCTCTCCCAGGTCGAGTTGGCCACCGCAGAGTGGGTCGACTGGTATAATCACCGCCGACTCCACGGTGAGATAGGGCACGTTCCGCCCGTCGAGTCCGAAGCCCACCTCTACATGGAATCCACGAAACCCCAGGTCACAACCATGATCTGAGATCTCTATCGAACCCGGGGCGATTCAGAAGTCGGGTTGCCTGGGGGCGGGCATCGTTGCGCTCCAGGCAACCCGCCAAGGCGGTTTCGGGTCGTAGGACCATGCCCCGAGGGTCGAGGTACAGGTCACGGCAGTCCCGAGATCGCGTTCCCTCCGGCCCGAAGGCCGGGATTCCCTGCGAAGATCAGGAGATGAAAACCGGGATTCTTGTCGATCTTGTTGAGAAACTTCTCTCTGGTCCCCGACCACTGCCTATCGTCTGTGCCGGGGACCCGGTCTTGCGGCGGCCGGCCACGTCCTACGAGGGACAGCTCGGTGCGGAGCGGTTGGCTCGCCTCGTCGAGGCGATGAAGGAGTCCATGCGTGCCGCGCCTGGGGTGGGTCTAGCGGCCCCGCAGGTCGGGATCCCGCTGCGGCTTGCCGTGATCGAGGATCCAGTCGAGTTGCCGCCTGAGCTGCGCGGGACACGTCCGGAGATGCCCGTGGAAGTGCGCGAAGTCCGTGGCCGGGTGCCGCTTCCTTTCCGGGTGCTGGTGAACCCGTTGTACGAATCCGTCGGCGAGCGCCGGGCCGCGTTCTTCGAAGGATGTCTGAGCGTCCCCGGTTGGCAAGCCGTCGTTGCCCGGCATGCGCACGTGCGACTGCGCGGGGAGGACGAAGCCGGACGAAGCTTCGACGAGGAGTTCTCAGGCTGGCCCGCACGAATCGTTCAGCATGAGACGGACCACCTTGATGGCACGCTCTATCTCGACCGCGCTGAACTGCGTTCTCTGGCAACACACGAAGCAGTGGCCGAGCACTGGCAGCAAGCCACTCCCGCCGACGCCGCTCTGGCTCTGGGCTTCCCGCTGCCTGAGCTGAGGCTTGACCGGTGAGGTCGGCTGGTCGACGGGGGGGCCGGCCCTCGATGGTGCTGGATCGCCCGGCGCAACTGTCGTAATTGTGGGCTGAAGTTGGGGATGTGAGGGCTCGGTTCCTCTTGATGGGACTGCCGACCGCCAGCGCCGAGGTGACCAGTCGCGTCGAGTCCCCCAGGAGGCCGGCAATCGCGATGCCGCCTGACAGGTTGAGCATGCACCACCCGCTCTCAGGCGGATGGCACTGCGCGTGACGCAGGTGAACAACTCCCCTCGTCGGCGTCAAGGGGGTGGCCCTCGTCGCGGTCGATGGCCGAGATGTGACTCCGCAGCCGAGTTGGCACTGTGCGCCAACTCGGGTGCACAACTGCTCGCCTTGAATCGGAGTAGGGACGGGCGGGTCATTTCGTCTCGGGCCGTCGTGACGAAGTGTGCGCCGTGGTGTATTCGACGGTATTGGGGGGTTCTCCGCGGCGGACCGATCCCGGGGCGCGGGCGATGAGCGGTCGAGGGCCGGTCGCGGAGGACAGTTGCCAGGGGACGCTGGTCACAATGACACCGGGGGTGAAGAGCAGGCGGCGCTTGAGCCAGAGGGCGGTCTGGTTGTGAAGGAGGTTCTCCCACCAGTGCCCGACGACGTACTCGGGGATGAAGACGGCGATGATGTCGTGCGCTCCGTCCCGGCGGACGGAGCGCACGTACTCGACCGCTGGTCTGGTGATTTCACGGTAGGGGGACCGCAGGACTTTGAGCGGGACCTGGATGTCGAACTCGTTCCACTGCCTGCGCAGGGTGGCCGTGGACTCGGGGTCGACCTCGACTGTGAGAGCTTCGATGTGGTCGGGCCGGAACGCGTGGGCGTAGGCGAGGGCACGCAGGGTCGGCTTGTGGAGGGTGGAGACGAGTACGACGGCCAGGACCCGGGAGGGCGGGCTGCTGTCCTGCCGCGGGTCGGTCACGATGATTTCGGCGGCGGTTCTGTCGTACTGCAGCCGGATGCCTCGCATCGTCAGCCACAGCACGGCGGCGGCGACGACGGCCAGCCATGCCCCCTGGGTGAACTTCGTCGCCAGCACGATGATCAGGACGAGCCCGGTGACGACGGCGCCGGTGGCATTGACCGCGCGGGCCAGATGGTGACGGCGGCGCAGGGCAGGTTCGGTCTCGGTGCGCATCGTGCGGTTCCAGTGCCGGACCATGCCGGTCTGGGAGAGGGTGAATGAGGTGAACACGCCGAGGATGTAGAGGTGGATCAGGCTGGTGACGTCGGCCTTGAAGCCGTACAGCATGAGCCCGGCGACGGCTGCCAGGGCGACGACGCCGTTGGAGAAGACGAGGCGGTCGCCGCGGTTGTGGAGCTGGCGGGGAAGGTAGCTGTCCTGGGCGAGGATCGACGCGAGCAGTGGGAAGCCGTTGAAGGCGGTGTTCGCCGCGAGGATCAGGATCAGGGCCGTGGCTGCCTGGATGAAGTAGAAGCCGAAGCTCGCGGACCCCCCGAAGACAGCCGCGGCGAGCTGAGCGATGACGGTGCGCTGCGTGTAGTGGGCGCAGTCGGGCAGTCCGGTCAAGCGGCAGGAGTCGTCGGCGATGTGCACCTTGGCCACGATCGCAAGCGTGGTCACGCCGACGAACAGGATGACGGCGATGATGCCCATGACGGCGAGGGTGCTCGCGGCGTTCCGCGCCTTGGGCTTGCGGAACGCAGGCACCCCGTTGGAGATCGCCTCTACACCCGTCAGTGCCGTACAGCCGCTTGAGAACGCGCGCAGCACCAGCATGACCAGCGCGAGCCCGGCAAGATCCAGATCGCCCTTCTGGGGGGTGATGCCGTACTGGGAGGTCTCGGCGACCGGGGCATCGCCCAGGGCGTAGCGCAGCAGACCAGTGCCGATCATGATCAGAACGCCGCCGATGAAGAGATAGGTGGGAGCGGCGAACAACCGGCCGGACTCGCGTACGCCGCGGAGGTTCAGCGCGGTGAGCAGGCCGACGAAACCCAGCGCCATCAGCACGCGGTAGTCGGCCAGGGCGGGCAGCGCCGAGATGATGTTGTCCACCCCGGAAGCCACGGAGACCGCCACGGTCATGACGTAGTCGACCAGCAGAGATGCCCCGACCACGAGACCCGCGGAGGAGCCGAGATTCGTCGAGACGACCGCGTACGACCCGCCGCCGCTCGGGTAGGCATGGACGACCTGACGGTAGGAGAGAACCACTACCGTCAGCAGGGTAACGACCGCCGCCCCGATCCATGGAGTGAAGTGCAGGTAGGCCAAGCCGCCGAGCGTGAGGACCAGCAGAATCTCCTGCGTGGCGTAGGCCACGGAGGAAAGCGGGTCGGACGCGAAGATCGGCAACGCAATCCGCTTGGGCAGCAGCGTCTCACCCAGCTCCTCACTTCGCCGGGCACGCCCGATGACCAAACGCTTGAGGACTTCGATCGCCGTCGGCACCGTGCGATCGTAGACCGGCCGCTCGCGTCTGCCCGGCTGGCACGCGGCCACGCGGACGGACCTACGAACCTGGGCCCCTCGCCCCCTTGAGCTGGACTGTGCGACATCCCGTGGCTCCCCTGAGCTCTACTGAATCCTTCGGGCCCAGGGTGGGCGACACCGGATACGAGTGGTTCGGCGCGGCGGTCCGGTGTCACACGGTGCGGGCTGCGCCTCCACCCACCGTCAGTGGAATCGACCGGCAGCACTGTTGCTCACGGCATGCAGCTTGCGGAGGCCTGTTGGGTGTCTGCACCGGAGTTGCCATGCCGCTGGGTCTGGTAAGGGCCGTGCCAGTCCAGGCACACCACGGTGGCGTCGTCTTCGAGGCGGCCGTGGGCGGCGTCCCGGATGGCGGAGGTGAGTGCGAGTGTGGTCTCCCGTGGGTGCAGATCCCGGGTGTGCTTCAGGAGGGCGGGCAGGTCCACGTGCTTTCCGTGGTGCTCGAGCATGCCGTCGGTGAGCATGAGCAGGCGGTCTCCGGGGCGCAGGTCGATGTTCTGCACGCGATAGGGCTGGGGAGCGGAGAGGGACAGTCCGAAGGGAGGGTCTACCTCACAGGTGACCGTTTCCACGGCTCCCTCGCGTATGCGCAGAGGCCAGGGGTGGCCGGCGTTGACGAGTCGGGCCTGCCCGGTGTGCAGGTTGATGCGCAGCAGCTGTCCGGTGGCGTGGCCGTGTCCGTGATCGGCAAGGGCCTGGTCGGCGCTGTGGGCTTGCTCGGCCAGGCCGCTTCCCCCTCGACGGGCGCCGCGTAGGGCGGCTATCAGGATGGTGGCGGCCAGGGCTGCGGCGAGATCGTGGCCCATGGGGTCGGTCACCGATATGTGAAGGGTGTCGCGGTCCAGGGCGTAGTCGAAAGTGTCTCCACTGAGGTCCTCGGAGGGTTCCAGATTTCCGCACAGGGTGAACTGTGCCGCCTCGCACGAGAGTGACTGGGGCAGCAGCTGGTACTGGATTTCTGCTGCCAGGGTGGGAGGCCTGGAGCGTTTGCCCCAGGTGTAGAGGTCGGTGAAGCGCCCGTTGGCGATCACGATGTAGGCCAGCACGTGGGCGGCTTCCCCGACCGCGTGCAGAACGTCTTCGCCCGGGGCGCTGGGGAGGATCAGCTCCAACAGCCCGATCGCATCGCCACGGTTGGTGACCGGCACGATCACCCGCTGTTGGGCGCCGCTCTCCTCGTGATACAGGCGCTGAGTGCGGATCACGTGCTCGTAGACGCTGCCGAACATGGGAATCCGCTGGGGTTGCTGGCCCGTGTCCGGGGATGTGGACAGGCGTGTGACGGTTCTCCCGGTCAGGTCCACGACGAGGAAGGAGACCTCGGTGGCCGCATAACGCTGCTGTAGGTCCTCGGCGACCACGTCGACGGCCTCGACGGGCGCAGCCGTCTCCGCTGCTGCCAGGAGTCGGGGGAGTTCACTGCGACGGCCGCTCATGCGTGGTCCCTTCCGTGGCGGGACTGAGCGTGTCTGTCCCTGCCGCTTGGCGGTCCGTTCACCCACACTCACCGGCGCGGTCCCTGGTGTCCAGGCGTTGGAATGCGTGAGTGCGAAGGCGGATGGGAAGTAGCCCAGGAACCCGGCGGGGGATTCGAACGCCCACCTCACGTGTCCTGTCCGGCGACGTCGGCTTCGGGTCTCCAGGCATCGCGTACTCCTCGCATCGAAGCAGACATACCCGATGACTACAGCGTGCGCCCGACGGGGTCATTTGTCAGATAGCCGCGTGGGCCGGCGGTGCGCAGGGACACGCCTCCATGCCGCCGGGGGACGGCGACGCCATCGGCATGCAGTCGGCGAACTACCTGGAACCACCAGCGGTGGGACTTGGAGCGCTCATCTCCATGAAGGCCGAGGAGACCTTGCCCTCGGCCCCCGCCGCAACAGTGGTCGCTCGCACAGCGTGACGAGGCTGACGCCTTGCGAGCACTCGGGAAATGACCATCGCACCACTTGCGCCTCCAGCCGAATACGCAGATTCGGCGTGACGCAGATGGACCAGGGCATCGTGCATTCACGAGCTGAGCAGCTCATCATGGAATCATGGCGAAAGCACCGATAGTCATCCATTCCCCCGGCCCGTCCGGAGGACGGCTGGTGACAGTCCACGTCAATGGCCGTGAAAGCCGGTTGGGCGTCGCGCACAGCGATCAAGAACTCATCGTCTTCCTCGACAACGCGGGACTCGAAGACCCGGAACGAGCCCTGGACAGCCGGGCCCTGGTTGCATGGGAAGGTGCCGCGGCGCACCAATACACCGGAGCTGATCGCCGTGAGCGATGAGCCAGTGACCTTATGTACGCATGGGTCGGGCCGGTGGTGGTTTCACACACCGCCGGCCCTCGCGGCTATCTGACAAATGACCGATTCAGGCGCACGCTGTAGTCCTCTGGTGTTTCTGTACCGAGGCGAGGAGTCCGCGATGCCTGGAGACCCGAAGCCGGCGCCGGATGTAACGAGACGGCGTACCAGGCAGCGACTGAGACGCTCGCCTCTGACGCCCTGCGGGATTTGCGTGATGTACGGCGGGGGCTGATCGCCGCGTTGCCGGAACGTGTGCTGTGTTCCCCGATGCGCGGGCGAGCCGGGTCGGCCATCGTGGCCTGACGAGCGCGACCATCGCAGACGACGATGGCCCGATCGTCGCCGTCCGCCGGTCCTCGCGGCGACCCACACCTACGCGCACAGCGCCCACTCCGTCAGCCTGACAGGGGTTTCCTCGGTCGAGGACGCGGCCCCGGTCAAGGCCGCGAGCGCCGCCCCGGGACTCACACCGGTACCGGGCGCGCGGCGTGATGCGGTGCATCGAAAGGCGCAGGAGCGTTCGCATACCGGATGTACGGGTGTTCCGACAACGCGGCGAGGTGCCGTGGGCATCGCGCGCCCGCCAGGGATTGCGGACGGAGCAGCCCTCATCTCGCCGAGGCATTGGAACTGATGCACAAAGAGAGGCTGAATCATGCGCACCTTCACACCAGCCAGGATGGCGAATTCTCTGCCACCGAGCTACCGCAGTCGTCTCATGAGTCTTGCCCAGGAGGTCAACTTCACCGAAGGGACCAGGCTCTTCGAAGAGGGTGGTGCCGCCGACCAATTCTGGATCGTCCGGTCGGGGACCGTCACTCTGGACATGCGCGTGCCGGGCCGCGGCTCGACAGTCATCGAGCGGCTCGGGCCGGGTGAACTGGTCGGCTGGTCATGGCTACTGCCGCCTTACGAGTGGTGCAACGGCGCCGAGGCTGTGACACCGCTGCGCACACACCAGTTCGACGCGATGTCCGTACGTATGGCCATGGACGCCGACCCGGCGTTCGGTCTCGCAGTCGGCAACTGGGTAATACGGGTGCTCGCCTACCGCCTTCAGAACACCCGGGCAAGGGTGCTTGACCAGTACGCGATTCACGGCAGCGCCGAGACCGTGTAAGCGGACTGCACCGTGCCTCCCCGTCGCAGTCCAAGCCGTTGCCGCCTTCCACAGCCACGCCCTGGCCGCATGACCTGCAAAGGCGCATAACCCGGCGTCGCGTGCCCAATCCCGGTTTTCTGTAACTCACTTGATGCTGTGTCTGACAAATGATCACGATGGAGGTGACCGCGTCGCCTACAGAAACTGCCGTTCGTCCAGGAGGCGGTCTACGCTGGCTCGATGGGGAACGATCGACGTGTCCCTCTCTGTCAGCCTTGGGTGAGACGCCCCGCTTCGTCGGGTTAGCCTGAGAGGGCACGACAGGAGAACCACCCCCTCATGACCAGCACCAAGC
>NZ_JBHVCT010000127.1:0-12545 GCF_042803195.1 Streptomyces sp. NPDC057428 | reverse complement strand
GCCCCACCCTCCCACTGACGGACAGGACGATCATGCCAGCCCCCCCATCGCCCGGGGGTGTCGCTTTGCGGATTTCCCAACGGAGTCCTGAAGGACGGGGCTTCTCGCTATGCCGGGTGGGCGGTGCGACGGACCAGCCCGGCCCATGGGACCGGTTACCACTGCGAAGTTCGACGACACCTGCGGCACCTCATCCAGATCGTGCACAGCGCATAGGCCTCTCGGCCGAACACCGGTGCGGGGCGGACCGTCCGCGGCCCGACGCCCCGCTCCGCCCCTGCGCTGTCCGCGCCGCGCCCCGGACGCGAAGTGGCATCATGGGCTGATGCGGACCCGACCTGTGCTCATCTACGACGGAGACTGTGCTTTCTGCACGTCATCGGTGAATTTCGCCGAACGTCATCTACGGCCCCGCTGCGACTTCACGCCGTGGCAGTTCGCAGACCTGGAAACACTCGGTGTCACGCAGGAGCGGGCCGAGTACGAGGTGTTGTGGACCACCCCGACCGGATCGGTACAGGGCGGCGCCCAGGCCGTTGCCAAGCTGCTGTTGAGCGCCGGCGGTGTGTGGAGCGTCCTGGGCGCACTGCTCACCCTGCCCCCCGTCCGATGGCTCGCCCACGGCGTCTACCGGCTCGTGGCCGACAACCGCGACAGGATGCCGGGTGGCACGCCGGCGTGCGCGGTTCCCGCGGCGCAGCGGCAGGGCTCGCACGGGCTCGAACCGCCGACCACCCACTGAGCCTTCTCCCGGCCGACGGAATGGTGGGGTTGGAGGTTGCGGGCAGCACGGAGTGATGAGGCTGCTGGCACACGGGTTCCCGGCCAGGCCACCGGTGACCGACGCACGCTCCGCCTGCTCGTCCTGCCCTCGTCGACCGATCTGTCAGCTGCACAAATGCGGCAACTGACCACGGGGCTCCGTGCTCCGCAGCGGGATGCGGGCCCGGCGGCGGGGAGCGCAGGAACCCTTGAGGATCCCGCGCCGCCCCGGTTTTCGTGGGGTGCGGCGCGTTCGCCGGTCTCGGCGCGGTCATCGCCCTCGGATCCACCGCGGTGCGTCAGGCCGAGCTGCCGCGCACGAAGCCGACTTCGACGTAATCGTCGCAGCCACCGCCCACGCGCCCTGACGCCCAGGAAGCCGCCCGACGACGCGTGGGCTGCCGCGCAGGCCACGGCGTCACGGGCGATACGAACGCGCCGGAACGGGGCTTCCGAGTCACGGACGAAAGCGCAGCGGATGATCCGCCGGGACTTCCGTCAGCACGATGCGGTGCCCGTCCGGGTCCGCGATCCACATCTCGATGAGCCCCCACGGCTCCTGGACCGGCGGGCGGAGGATACGAGCCCCGCCTCGCGACAGTTCCTCGTGCGCGGCCGCACAGTCGGCGACCTGCAGCCACAGCCGCAGCGTGTCGGTCGGCGGAGTGTCCGAACTGCCCGACACCTCCAGAAAGCCGCCTCCGAGGAAGTACACGGTTCCCCGCTCGGGCCCTGTGCCGAACTCCCGGTAGACGGCGAGCCCGAGTGTGCGCCCGTAGAACTCGCGGGAGACGTCCGGGTCACGGGGCCTCAGCAAAATCCGGCTGCTCAGTACGTGCATGGTCACGACCCTACGTCAGCCGGACCCCTGTCCCTCGGACGTGGCACATCGGCCACTCACGACGCTTCCACCGCCGCCTTGATCCGCTGCCCGAACGCGGGGGCGTCCTTCCGTGCCGCGGAGGCGGCGAAGCCGACCAGGAGTTTGCCCAGACCATGGCCCTCCAGATCGTTGAAAATTCGCACCTTCGTTCGGCCGTCTGCCAGTGACTCCAGGTCGTAACCGCCCTCTTTGACCGTCACGAGGTTCGACGACTGCTCCTGCCAGCGGATCCGCGCCGGCGCGACGAGTTCATCGATCCGGAACTCCCGCTGGGTCGTCATACCCGCATCCTTCACCGTGCTCCGGAAGACGGTTCCCACCGTGGTCGCACCGGCCGGTGTCTTGGAGATGCTCTGCACGCGCGGGCTGAACTTCTTGTCGTTCTCACCGTCGGCGAGAAAGGCAAACACGTCACCGACAGGACGGTCGATCTCGACCGTCGCCTCGAACCGAGCCATGGGGTCTCCTTTGACATGACGGGTGCGGACGCGGCGCGGCCAACCCGTGATGGCGCTGCCTCCCAGAATCCGCGCTCCACGGCCTCACGGCAGCCGGTCAGGCGTATTGATCCGGCAATCGGGTGTCTCCGACCCGGAGCCGGTCGAGACGGGCCGGTCCCGAACGCGGTTCGGCCGCGGTGAAGCCTTACGCGCCTGATGCGGGCGCCCCTCCGCCGCTCAGTGCGCGATGCCGTCGATCAGCTCGCGGGCCCCCTGGCGCAGCAGGGCGACGGCTACCGAGGTGCCGAGCGTGGCGGGATCGAGCGGACCCGCCCATTCGTGCGCGTTGAGCACGGTCTTGCCGTCCGGGGTGAACACGCAGGCCCGCAGAGAGAGGTCACCGTTGCGGTGAGCGGTGGCGTAGCCGGCGATCGGCGAGTTGCAGTGCCCTTGAAGGACGTGGAGGAACATGCGCTCCGCCGTGATCTCCCGGTAGGTGCCGGGGTGGTTCAGTTCGCTCACGGCCTCGATGGTCGCCCTGTCGTCCTCCCGGCACTGCAGGGCGAGGACGCCGGCTCCGATCGGCGGGCACATCGTCTCGGGATCGAGGATGTCGCTGATCACGTCGGGGCGGCCGATGCGGTGCAGGCCGGCCGCTGCCAGGAGGAGTGCGTCGACCTCGCCCTCCGCGAGTTTCGCCAGTCGGCGGTTGGCGTTGCCGCGGAACGGGACGCACTCCAGATGAGGGTGTGAGGCGGCCAGTTGAGCCACGCGGCGGACGGAGGAGGTGCCGATGCGCGTGCGGTCCGGGAGTTGGTCGAGCGTGAGCCCTTCCGGGTGGACCAGGGCGTCTCGGATGTCGTCACGCTTCAGGAAGGCGGCGAACGTCGTGCCGGCCGGCAGTGGGCGGTCGGCCGGAATGTCCTTGACGCAGTGGACCGCGAGGTCTGCGTCCCCGGCGAGCAGCGCTGCGTCGACCTCCTTGGTGAAGGCTCCCTTGCCTTCGACCTTCGAGAGGTCCCCGAGCCATTTGTCGCCGGTGGTCCGGACGGGAACCACCTCCGTGACGGTGGCGGGATGGAGTGCGGCCAGTTCGGCCCGGACACGCTCGACCTGGGCGAGGGCCATGGGCGAGTCGCGCGAGACGATGCGGATCAGCTCAGGGGCGGACATGGTGCCCACGATAGTGCGCCGGACTCGAGCGGCGATCGTCCGACGCGGACCGAAGGCCCCTCGCGGCTCTGACGGCCACGCGCGGCAAGGACTGCGTACATCGCTTTCCGGCCACGTTGAGCTTCCGCTCGAAGTGCCTCGATCAGGCCGCCGCGTGTCCATGCCTGTACGGCAAAAGGCTTTCCATCAGGCAGAGTTATCCGGCCCCCCTTGCAGAAGCAGCGCCAGGCCGTCCGGCCGGCACCGGCAGTCCTGATCGGACGGGTGTCCTGCGCTCATCCCGACTGGCTGATTCACCGCCCTGGGGTCTTGCCTCACCCCCTGGAGGACTGTCAAGCACTCGGCGGGGTACCTAGCATGGGCGCCCACGGACACCGACTTCTTCTTCATTGAACCGCGAGGGGCTGGATGAGCAACGGGGACACCTCCATTCCGAAGAACATCGATGTGAACGTGCCGAGCGTCGCGCGGATGTACGACTACTACCTGGGCGGAAAGGACAACTACCCCGCCGACCGGGTCGCGTGCGAGCAGCTGCTCGAAGTAGTGCCGAGCACGAAGGTCCTCGCGGTGAACAACCGGCGGTTCCTGCGCCGTGTCGTGCACCATCTGGCGTCCGAATACGGAGTCCGCCAGTTCATCGACCACGGATCCGGCCTGCCGACCCAGGACAACGTCCACCAGGTCGCCCAATTGGTGGATCCCGGCGCCCGGGTCGTCTACATCGACAGCGATCCCATCGTCCTGGCCCACGGGAGGGCCATACTGGAGGAGAACGACCGGACGGCTGTCATCCAGGCGGACATGCGTGACACCGAGGGCATCCTCGGCCACCCCGAGGTGACCCGGCTGATCGACTTCGACCAGCCGGTGGCCGCCCTGTTCGTGTCCGTGCTGCACTGCATCCCGGACGAGGACGACCCGGCGGGCCTGATCCGCCGCATGGCGGACCGCCTCGCACCGGGTAGCTTCCTGGTCGTGTGTCAGCTCGTGAGCGACGACGCGGCAACTCGCGACTTCGTCACGGACTTCATGGCGAAGAGCACTGGGAACCAGTGGGGGCGGGTGCGCCGCGAGGACGACGTCCGCGGATTCCTCGAAGGCCTGGATGTGCTGGAACCCGGCCTGGTGGAGGTCTCAACATGGAGGCCCGACTCGGACCTTGCGCCGAAGCAGGAGACCCGGGAGTGGATCGAGTACGGCGGCGTCGGCCGCAAGTGGTGACATACCCCGGATGACGTGCCCGGTGTGAGGCGGGCGCTCAGGCGTAACGCTCGACCGCCCGCCTCAGCAGGTCCCTGCTCGCGGCCGGACTCGGGGACTGGGCACTCAGGGAGTCCAGGATCCACCGGTATTCGTCCGTGCTCTCCTGCTTGTTGACGGACGTGGCATTGGTCAGGTGCTCGATGTACGCGACGTCGGGGAGCCCTTCCATCGCGAAGCGCAGATACGTGATGCCGTTGCCCGGGGAGGTGTGGGCGGTCACCTCGAAGGGGGCCACCTGCACGATGACATGAGGGAGTTCCGTCATCGCCAGCAGATGGACCAACTGCTCCCGCATCACCGCGGCGCCGCCCGTCGGGCGCATCAGCACAGCCTCGTCCAGCAGCACCCAGAGCTTCGGCGCATCCCGTCGGTGCAGCAACTCCTGCCTACGGAGGCGGAGTTCGACCCTGCGTTGGGTGAGCTCCTCCGATTCGAGGGCGTGCCCGGAGCGCACAACCGCGTAGGCGTAGGCGGCCGTCTGCAGGAGACCCGGGATGTAGTGGCCCTCGTACGTACGGATGGACGCCGCGGCGTCTTCCAGGCCCACCAGGGGCTCGAACCAGTCGGGAAGCACATCGGCATAGGTGCGCCACCAACCGCGCTGCCCGGCCCTGCGGACGAGGTCGATGAACTCGTCCGCCCTGGCAGGGTCGCTCACTCCGTAGAGCGTCAGGAGATCGACGGCGTCGCGTTCCTTGCAGGGCGAGTGTCCGGTCTCCATACGACTGATCTTGGCTGTGGAGCACCGGATCCGGTGGGCCGCGGCTTCGGGTGTGAGGCCGGCCTCACCGCGCAGCCGTCGCAGTTGCGCGCCCAGAACCAGGCGCAGCGCGGTGGGACTCGCCCCGGTGGCCGACGCCAGCGAGGGCCTCCCTGGCGGCTGCAGCGGTTCGATGCCGGGCATGCGGGCTCCTGAAGGCGGACGTCTTGGCGCCAGTCTGCCATCAGGAGCCCTGGGAAGGGATGGATCGGTGCGAAGTGCGGTTGTTTTCGGCCTGTCGGCGCTGTCGGGTTTCGGCCGGTCGCCCTGCGGAGCCCTCCCCGACATCGGTGATCCGTCAGCCGGTCATGCTGTCGAAGTCGCCGTCCCGCACGCCGGCGAGGAAGGCGCGCACCTCGTCACCGGTGTACACGAGGGCAGGCCCTTCCGGGTGCCTGGAGTTGCGCACCGCCACCTCGCCACCGGGCAGCAGCGCCATCTCGACGCAGTTCCCGCTCGGGTTGCTGTGATGACTCTTCCTCCACTCCACGCCGGTAAGGGAGTTGGCGGGAACGCCGTTGTCGATGTGCTGCATGAGCTTCATTCCTTCTGGGCTGCCTGCTCGGTTCCTCACTGGCGCGACTGTCGGCGCCTACCCGCGCGGGCGTGAACAGATGTCTCCTGCTCACACCCTGGGGTGCAATTCCCTATGCAATTGCACGCAGCGCACGGGCGGCGAGGATACTAGTGGCCGTCGGGCCTCCACGGCACCTCGCACCGACTTCACCGGAGGGTGATCGGCACTCATGCACGCGCAGAACACGTCACGCGACGGAGTGGCGGCCGGCCCTCCCTGCACCGGCGACGATCCACACGCGGAGCTCGCACGGGATCTGGGGATCACGGCGCCCGGATTCACCACACGCGGGCTGGGGGCGGATCCGGAAAGTCTGCGTCAGGCACGGCAGTTCGTCCGTGACGCACTCGAACGGTGGGGACTGTGGTCCTGCGCGGACGATGTCGCACTCGTCGCGGGTGAGCTGGTGAGCAACGCGGTGTGCCACGGACTACACCCTGCCGCCCGGTCGGCTGCGCGGCTCGGCCTCGCCCGTCAGGACAGCTCGCTGGTCTGCGGTGAACGACCCCAGTCCGGAGGTGCCTGTACTGCGCGGGGCCGACGGGTTCCAGGAGCGCGGCCGCGGCATGCGCATCATCGACGCGCTGAGCAGTTCGTGGGGTTGGTCGCGGCCGACCGCCTCGGGCAAGACCGTGTGGGCGAGGATTCCGGTCCCCCAGGCGCCCGACGGCTACAGCCCGGCGAGCGCCACCCATGCCTCGGCCAGCAGTTCGTGTCCGAGCGGGGTCGGGTGGACTCCGTCACCGGCGATGTGTTCGGCCCCGCCCGCGGCCCGCGCGGCCTGGTTGAGCAGTCCGTCGGCGGCCAGCAGCACGGCGTCGAATTCCTCGGCCAGCCTGCGGACCGCCTGAATCCTGGGATCGAGGTCCTCGCGCCAGGCCCACTGCTCCTCCCGCACCGGGATGAGGAACGGCTCGATGAGGATGAGCTGGGTGTCCTGCCTCTCCCGCACCTGCGTGAGGACGGCGCGGTAGTCGTCCTCGAAGGCCTGCGCCGGGCTGACCTCGCCGGAGTCGTAGCGGCGCCAGGTGTCGTTGACGCCGATCAGGACGGACACCACATCCGGCTCGAGATCCGTCGCGTCCTCTCGCCACCTGGCGCGCAGATCCGAGACACGGTCACCGGCGACGCCCCGGTTGAGGAAGGTGATGCCGTCGTCGGGACGTGCGGATCGCACGAGATCGGCCGCCGTCCGGACGTAGCCGCGGCCCAGAGGATTGTCCGGATCCCGGCCCACGTCGGTGATGCTGTCCCCCTGGAACAGAACGACGGCCGAGCCGTTCAGGCTGATGGTCACGCGACGCTCCGTACGGTGGGAATCAGTGGATACCGCTCTTGATTCTGCCCACCGAAGCCCGGACCAGGCCTAACGCGCGGCGGTCGGGATGCGCATCGTGCTGAAGTCGAGCACGCGGTCGACCTCCAGCAGGGTCGCCTCGGCCACTCGTCGTACCTCGGCCGGGACGTCGCCCTGCTCCTCCACCAGCCCGGCGTAGATCGGCGCGTCGGATGCCTCTGCGAAAGTCACGTGAAACTGCCTAACGATCGGTTGTGCCCGCCAATCAGCGGAAACGGGAGCCGAGTGTACGCGTCGCGCGGCGGCCGCTGACGGGCGGACCCCGGCGAACGGGCCCGGCCGCTGCAAATCCGGTTGTCGGCGGACGCGGCGCCTGCGAGGCTGTTCGCGCCGGAGGGGTGTAGCTCAGAGGCCAGAGCGCCGGTCTCCAAAACCGGATGCCGCAGGTTCGACTCCTGTCTCCCCTGCACGATCGGTTCCCCCACCCGGGCGGGTGGGGGACCGGCCCCGCTACTCGATGACGAGCTCGACCTCGATGTTGCCGCGCGTGGCCTTGGAGTAGGGGCAGAAGGCGTGCGTCGCCTCGACCAGACGGCGGCCGGTCTCACCTTCGAGCGCCTCGGGCAGTTCGACCCGCATGACGACCGCCAGGCCGAACCCGGTCTCGTCCTTGCCGATCGAGACCTCGGCCGTCACGGAGACGTCCTTCGTGTCGACCTTCATCTCACGGGCGACCTCTTTCATGGCGCTGGCGAAGCAGGCCGCGTATCCGGCGGCGAAGAGCTGCTCCGGGTTGGTGCCCTCGCCATTGCCTCCCAGGGCCGGCGGCATCGCCAGCGCCAGGTCGATCCGGCCGTCCGAGCTCACTGCCCGGCCTTCGCGGCCGTTCGCGGTTGCGACAGCGGTGTACAGCGCGTCCATGGGGAGACCTCTCTCGTACGACGGTGACCGTGGACCGATCACCGGAAAGAGAGTGACACACAATTAAATTGCACACAACTAAATGACGGGCGGCAAGCTATGCTGAGGACATGACGCCACCGCCCGTCCCTGCCTCCGACCTGCCGGACACCGACGTGCTGCGGCTGGACCACCAGGTCTGCTTCTCGCTGCACGCGGCCTCCCGTGCCTTCGGCGGCGTCTACCGGGAAGCCCTGCGGGACCTGGGGCTCACCTATCCGCAGTACCTCGCGATGATGGTCCTGTGGGAGCACGGTCCGCTGCCGGTCAAAAGGATCGGTGAGCGGCTGCATCTGGACTCCGGCACGCTGTCACCACTGTTGAAGCGACTGGAATCAGCCGGTCTCGTACGACGCGAGCGCAGCAACGAGGACGAGCGCTCCGTGACGGTGCACCTCACCGAGGCGGGCGTCGGGCTGCGCGAGCGCGCACTGCACGTCCCCCGGTCGATCCTGCGGGCCACGGGCCTGTCGGTCCAGGAGGTACTCGCGCTGCAGGAGACCCTGGGACGGCTCACCGAATCGCTCGGCCAGGCGGGCTGACCGGCTTCGCGGTCGGCGCTGCACCTGGGCGCCCCGGTGCAGCGCTCGCCGGAATTCCGCCGCCGAAATACGATGCAGGGACTATCGCAACGCGGAGCGGCCCATGAACCGGCGTCGAACTCCCCGATCGGCGAGCGCCGAGGACCTGCTCAGCACCTTGCAGCATCTGACTGCCCGTGCCCGGCAGGAAGTGGAACTGCACCAGGCCCGTGTCGAGCTGGCGCAGGCCCTGCAGCGGAAGATGCTGCCCGCGGCCCTCCCCTCCTTCCCCGGCCTCCAGACCGCCGCCCGCTACGCGCCCGCACGGGACGGGCTGGACATCGGCGGTGACTGGTACGACGGGTTCCTGCTGCCGGACGGGGCACTCGGGCTCGCCATAGGCGACGTTCAGGGACATGACGTCTAGGCGGCCGCCTTCATGGGCCAGATCCGGATCGCCATGCGCGCCGTCGCCGGCTCGGCCCCGGATCCGGGTGAGGTCATGCGTCGCACGAACGACCTGATCATGTCCATGGATTCCGCGCTCTTCGCCACGTGCTCGTTCCTCCACCTCGGCCCCGGAACCCGGGAGCTGCGCAGCGCCCGTGCCGGCCACGTCGCATGTGTGTGGGCGACCGCCGACGGCCGTTCGGGAATCACCGCGGGCGCGGGCGGCCTCCCGCTGGGCGTAGAGCCGCATCAGCACTACCCCGTGACCCGGCGTGATCTGGACGTGGACGGCGCGTTCGTGCTGCTCACCGATGGGGTCGCGAAGGTCCCTCGTTGACGATCGACGCCGGGCTGGACCGGGTCAGGCGTCTGGTGAGCGACCACGTGCTCGCCGACGCCGAGGAACTGGCGGACAAGGTACTGCAGGCGGCCGTGTTCACCGGTCACGAGGACGACGCCGCCGTGCTCGTCCTTCGGCACGGCACCGCCACGGCCTGACCGGGTCGGCGACAGGCCGAGCGTGTCACGACGGCCTGCCGTCGCGCGCGGTGTCTGATGAGGTGCGTGATCCGCAGCGAGGAAACCCTACGCCGAGCCGTGATCGTCGCGCAGACTCTGGGCATCGCCGCCGTCTACTACGGGTCCGGACAGCTGGGGCTGCTGAGGGAGGTCCAGGTAACAGAGCGTGGTGGTCACCCCGCTGTGGCCGCCGTCCGGAATCGCCGTCGCGTCCCTGCTGTACCTGGGTGCCCGCATCTGGCCCGGGATCGCTCTGGGTGCTCTCGTGACAGTGTTCTCGATGAGCGACGGCCCCACATTCTGGGGTGTCGCCGTCGCGGCGGGCAGCGCCCTGGCCCCGCTGTGCTCCTTCCTGGCCCTGCGCGCCGTCGGGTTCCGCCCGGAATTGGACCGCCTGCGTGACGGGGTCGCCCTCGTGTTCCTCGGCGCACTCGGCGGCATGGTCATCAGCGCCACGGTGGGCACGGGGGTCCAGTGGCTCAGCGGAGGTCTGCCCGGAGATCAGTTCTGGCAGGTCTGGTCGGCCTGGTGGGCAGGTGACGCGATGGGGGTGCTCACGGTCACCCCCCTGCTCCTGGTCCTGCGCAGGGTGCGCCGGCCCCGGCTTGACGACAGGTGGGCGGAGACCATCGCACTCGCGGTCGTGGCGGTCGTTTCGACGCTCATCGCGACCATGAGCACGTTGTCCGTGCTCTACCTCGTCTTCCCCGTGCTCATCTGGGCGGCCCTGCGTTTCCAGTTGCCGGGCAGCGCCCCGTGTGCCCTTCTGATCTCCGTTCTGGCGATCATCGCCGGTACCGATTCGGCCGGGCCTTTCGCAGATCATTCGGTGCTCGAGATCATGTTCAACCTGTGCATCCTCAACGGCTGCGTGGCGCTCACCGCTCTGCTGCTGGCCGCGATCGTCACGGAGCACAGCAACATCCGGTACGAGACGGAGGTGGCGTGCGAGGAACTGGCCGCCCTCGTGGAGGAACTCTCACCGCAGCCGGCCCGGGAGGGGCGGCCGGACGTGCCGCGGGGCGAGACCGTTTGAACGGTACCGGCCCTCAGCAAAAGCCTCAGGTGCCGAGGGCGAAGTGGTGTGCCAGGAAGTCGTTGCGGAACCTGCCTGCGGGGTCGAACCGGTCGACCAGCCGCTCGAAGTCCGCGTAGCAGCTGTACAGCTCGCGCAGCGTGCCGGGCGGAGTCGTGAACACCTTTCCCCAGTGCGGCCTGGCCCGGTAGGGCGCGAGGACTTCTTCGATGATCCCGAGGACGGGCGTCACTGCGGCGGTGTCCGGCACCCAGGTGAAGTGGAATGCCACCGAGTCACGGCCCTCGGCGGGGCTGAGCCACAGATCGTCGCGGGCCACGGAACGTATCTCACCGATCTGGAGCAGATGCGAGAAGCGGTCCCGGACCCGGTCCAGGGCCTCGTAGGCCGCCACCGCGTCGTGCCGGTCGACGAAGTACTCGGACTGCAGTTCGTCGCCGTTGCTGGGGGTGAATTCGAGCCGGAAGTGGGGAAGCCGGGCATGCCAGGGGCCGGGCACGCCCTGCTGCTGCGTGCAGTGTCCGGCCGCCATGCCGGGAACCGGATGCCTGGGTCCCCCTGCGAGTTCCGCTCCGTGCCACGTCCGTGGGGCGTCACCGGTCCCGCTGCCGCCGACCTGCCGCTTGATCCACACCTGGTCGATGGCCCCACCGTGCCATCCGGTGAACAGACTGACGCTGTACGCCTCGGACATCACCTCGTCGAACCGTCCCAGGAGCTGCTCCTGCGGGAGTCCTTCGTACACCCACTGCTGGATCTCGAAGGCGGGCACGAGGTCCAGGGTCAGGCGGGTCACCACGCCCAGTGCCCCCAGGGAGACCACGGCGCCGGCGAAGTCGGCGTCTCCCCGCTCCAGGGAGGCGAGGCTGCCGTCTGCGGCGACGAGTTCCAGCGCCCGCACGGCGCCGGCGAGGGCGCGGTTTCCCACCCCCGAGCCGTGCGTGCCGGTGGCGCAGGCACCGGCCACGGAGATGTGGGGCAGCGAACCCAGGTTGTGCAGCGCGAACCCGCTGCGGTGCAGAGCCCCCGTCAGCTCCCCGAAGCGCAGCCCGGCGCTCACCGTCGCCGTACCGGCGTCCCGGTCGATCTCGATGGAACGGGGCATCCCGGCCACGGATATGAGGTCACCCGTGGTGTCGGCGACCGTGTTGAAGGAGTGGCCCGTGCCCAGTGCCCGCAATGCCGTTCCGGCGGTCACGATGTCCTGGAGCTCGGCCACGGTGGCAGGCGTGTGCAGCCGCTTCGCACCGAAGGTGATGTTGCCGGCCCAGTTCGTCTGCCGGGCGGACGGGGCGTGCGCCGATTGGTCGATCATGCCTCCGCAGCTTACGCTCCGCCCGTCAGGGGTCTCAGGGCTTGCGTCCCACGCCGCTGACCGCATGGCTCGACGGCGGGTCCAAGGGACAACAGGCGTCAGTAGGGCAGGGGCCGACCGGACGGTGTGCGCAGGTCGAGCGGGGGCGGCCCCGTGGGGGGCTGCGGACGGCGGACGATCTGGATGCGGCCCACGGCCACCACCTCCTCCAGGTAACCCGGTATGTGCCCATCCAGCGGCCCTTCACACGTCGAGACCCCCTCGGGACCGTCGCGGCGGGCTCGCGGATGCGGGGCGGGCGATGTGCGGTGACCCTGGACAAGGGGGAAGCCGAGCCTAGGAGGATCCGCCATGTCCGCGATGGACAAGATCAAGAAGATGCTGAAGGGCCACGAGGACCAGGCCGGGAAGGGCGTCGACAAAGCCGGCGACACGGTCGACGACCGGACCGGGGACAAGTACGCCAAGCACGTCGACACGGGCCAGGACAAGCTCAAGCAGCAACTCGGCACTGACCCCGACAGGGAGAACCCGCCCCGGCCCTGACCCGCTCCGGACCCTTTCCTGACCCGCAGAAGCGCCGCCC
>NZ_JBHVCT010000126.1:0-12700 GCF_042803195.1 Streptomyces sp. NPDC057428 | reverse complement strand
AGTGACACGCCATCTCGGCGTGCTCACAGGCATTTTCGCAGGTCAACCCACATATTCGTGTCCTAGTCGGCACTGCTAACTGCGGAACTCAGGGTGAGGTTCGGCGCTGTTTTCGGCTACGGAACGTGGGGGAGGGTGCCCTTGAAGATCACCGGAACTCACCGGGAACACCGGAACTCGCCGGAAACAGGGGAGAGATGAACAAGCACTTCAAGGGGAACGCCGCTCGCGCGCTCGCGCGCACGGCCGTTGCGGGGCTGACCCTCGCACTCTCAGTCCCGGCCACCGTGGCGGTTGCCGCCGCACCCGCCGCCACTCCACCAGGGCTGTCCTGCGACACGGGCAAGCACGCGATCGACGACTACACGGGTTACGCGCTCTGCAGGAACAACGGCTCGGCCACGCAGACCTTCTGGGTTCATCTGGTCTGCGGCTGGTCCCCGGACGTGGACGGTGAGCACGTCACCCTGGGGCCCGGCCAGTCCGGCCAGTCGACCGCCCACTGCGCGGGGCTCGGCACCGGCATCGGCGAGATCCACGTACGTCCGTAGGACGCGCCAAAGGCCGCGCGCCCGTCTTCCGCAGGGTCGCGGGAGACGGGCCGTGTGCCTGGTGCGGCGTGCTTGAGCGGGCCCCCGCGCCTCGTTACTCTCCAGTAGATCCGCTCGGGCGGACCCGGGGCGGCCCCGGGGCCGGTGCACGGGCGCAGGCGAGGAGGCGGCAGCGATGTCCTCAGCAGACCCCACGGAGCGGACCGGGCCCAGCAGGCCGGAGGAACCGTACGCCGAGGAGCCCGGCCTCGCGGACAGCGCGCGGGAACTGGCTGAGGGCCGGACGAGCTCGTCGGCCCTGGTCGCCGCGGCCCTCGCGCGCATCGAGGCGAGCCGTCCCACCCTGAACGCCTTCCGTCAGCTGCGTACGGAAGCGGCGCTCGCCGAGGCCGCCGAGGCGGACCGGCGGCTCGAAGCGGGGGAGCGGCTTCCGCTGCTCGGGGTGCCGGTCGCCGTCAAGGACGACACGGACGTCGCTGGTATGCCGACCTACTTCGGCTGCGACGGAGCGCTGCCACCGGCCACCGCCGACAGCGAGGCCGTCCGCAGGCTGCGCGCCGCCGGGGCCGTCATCGTCGGCAAGACCAACTCCTGCGAGCTGGGCCAGTGGGCCTTCACCGAGGGCCCCGCCTTCGGCTGCACACGTAACCCCTGGAACACCGCGTACACCCCGGGCGGCTCCTCCGGCGGCTCCGCCGCCGCCGTCGCCGCCGGACTCGTCCCCGCCGCGCTGGGTTCGGACGGCGCCGGCTCCATCCGTATCCCCGCGGCCTGGACCCACCTCGTCGGCATCAAGCCGCAGCGCGGCAGGATCTCCGTCCATCCCCAGAGCGATGCCTTCCAGGGGCTCACCGTCAACGGCCCGCTGGCCCGTACGGTCGCGGACGCCGCGCTCCTCCTGGACGCCGCGGCCGGGTCGCACCCCGCCGACCCGCACCGCCCGCCCAGGATCGACGCCTCCGCCGCGGCCCGGCGGGACCCCGGCAGGCTGCGCATCGGCGTCGCCCTGCGGGCACCGCTCACCCTCACCCGCAACGCGCCGCACCCCGAGGTCCTGCGCGCCGTCACCGCACTCGCCGAGGTCCTCGCCCGGCTTGGCCACCACGTCGAGGAGGCCCGCCCCCGCTACGGGCTCATCGGCCTCTCCTTCGTCCCCCGCGCCACCGCCGGCATCGCCGAGCTCGCCGCACGGCACCCCGAGCCGGGCCTGCTCGACCCCCGTACGCGCAGCGCCCTTCGGACCGGTACCCGGCTCGGCGGCCGGGTCGTGCGCGCCGCCCGTGCCCGGGAGGTCCGCCAGCACGCGAGGCTCGGCGCCTTCTTCGACACGGCGCGCGGCGGACACGGTTACGACGTGCTGCTCACCCCCACGACAGCCACGCCGCCACCGCGGGTCGGTGAGTTCGACCGCCTGAGCGCCTGGCGCACCGATCTCGCGATGACCTCGGCCTGCCCCTACGCGTGGCCCTGGAACGTCCTCGGCTGGCCCGGCGTCAACGTCCCCGCGGGCTTCACCTGCGACGGTCTGCCCGTCGGCGCCCAACTCCTCGGCGCGTCCCGCGGCGAGCCCCTGCTCATCTCGCTCGCCGCGCAGCTGGAGGCCGACCGTCGCTGGTACGAGCACCGCCCGCCGGCTCCCGGAGCGCCGCCGTTCAGCCCGGACGGCGGGCGCTGAGCCGGCCCGCCCCCTCCGCGCCGGGGCCTCGCGGCGAGCGGCGCTGGGAAAGGTGCGATCTGTCGCATTCCATGACGGACCGTCCCGTATAGGCGGGCCGGGTACGCTCCGGGCGCCCGGAACCGTACCCGGCCGGTGGTCCACGCGTACCTATCGGGGCTGGTCGAGGCACGCGGGCCGCCCGGCAGGCCGTGGTCTTCCCCGCACACCGCCCGGTGGGAGTGAGCGCCTCCGCGCCGAAGGGCGCGGGCCACTGTGGAGAGGGGGGCGGCCACGAGATATCTTGATGTCAAGCAATGTTGCAGACGTGGAGCGGAGCACCCGGTGACTGACTCGACCATCATCTATACGCACACCGACGAGGCCCCTGCCCTGGCGACGTACTCGTTCCTGCCCGTCATCGAGGCCTACGCCTCGACCGCGGGTGTCACGGTCGAGCGCCGCGACATCTCGCTGGCGGGGCGGATCATCGCCGGCTTCCCGGAGCGTCTCGAAGCCGGCCAGCGTATCGATGACGCGCTCGCCGAACTCGGTGAGCTGGCCAGGACTCCCGGCGCGAACATCATCAAGCTGCCCAACATCTCGGCCTCGATCCCGCAGCTGAAGGCCGCGATCGCCGAGCTCCAGGAGCAGGGCTACGCGCTTCCGGACTACCCGGACGACCCGCGGACCGACGAGGACAAGGATGTCCGCGCGCGGTACGACAAGGTCAAGGGCAGCGCCGTCAACCCCGTGCTGCGTGAGGGCAACTCCGACCGCCGCGCCCCGGCGTCGGTCAAGAACTACGCCAAGGCCCACCCGCACCGCATGGGTGCCTGGAGCGCAGACTCCAAGACGAACGTCGCCACCATGGGCGTCGACGACTTCCGGTCGACGGAGAAGTCCGTCGTGATCGGCGAGGCCGGTTCGCTGCGCATCGAGCTCGCGGGCGACGACGGCACCACCACCGTGCTGCGCGAGTCCGTACCCGTCCTGGCCGGCGAGGTCGTGGACGCGGCCGTCATGCGCGTCGCGGCGCTGCGTGAGTTCTTCACCGCCCAGGTCGCGCGCGCCAAGGCCGAGGACGTCCTGTTCTCCGTGCACCTCAAGGCCACGATGATGAAGGTCTCCGACCCGATCATCTTCGGGCACGTGGTCCGCGCCTTCTTCCCGAACACCTTCGCCAAGTACGGCGACGCGCTCGCGGCGGCCGGTCTCACCCCGAACGACGGCCTCGGCGGCATCCTCAAGGGGCTCGACTCCGTGGAAGCCGGCGCCGAGATCAAGGCCTCCTTCGAGGCCGAGCTCGCCGAGGGCCCGGCTCTCGCGATGGTCGACTCCGACAAGGGCATCACCAACCTGCACGTTCCGAGCGACGTCATCGTCGACGCGTCCATGCCGGCCATGATCCGTACCTCCGGCCACATGTGGGGCCCGGACGGCGCCGAGGCCGACACCATCGCGGTCCTCCCGGACAGCAGCTACGCCGGTGTCTACCAGGTCGTCATCGACGACTGCCGCGCCAACGGCGCCTTCGACCCCTCGACCATGGGCTCGGTGCCCAACGTCGGGCTCATGGCCCAGAAGGCCGAGGAGTACGGCAGCCACGACAAGACCTTCGAGGTCCCCACAACCGGCACCGTGCGGGTCGTCGACGGCAAGGGCGACGTCGTGCTGGAGCAGGCCGTCGGCGCCGGCGACATCTTCCGGATGTGCCAGACCAAGGACCTCCCGATCCAGGACTGGGTCAAGCTGGCCGTCACCCGCGCCCGTGCGACCGGCAACCCGGCCGTCTTCTGGCTCGACGAGGGCCGCGCGCACGACGCCAACCTCATCGCCAAGGTCAACACCTACCTGGCCGACCACGACACCGACGGCCTGGACATCTCCATCCGTACGCCGGAGGAGGCCACCGCCTTCTCCCTGGAGCGCATCCGCCGGGGCGAGGACACCATCTCGGTCACGGGCAACGTGCTGCGCGACTACCTCACCGACCTCTTCCCGATCCTCGAGCTGGGCACCAGCGCGAAGATGCTCTCGGTGGTCCCGCTCATGAACGGCGGTGGACTGTTCGAGACGGGCGCAGGCGGTTCCGCGCCCAAGCACGTCCAGCAGCTGGTCAAGGAGGACTACCTGCGCTGGGACAGCCTGGGCGAGTTCCTCGCGCTCGCGGTCAGCTTCGAGCACCTGGCCACCACCACGGAGAACGCCCGCGCCAAGGTGCTCGGCGACACCCTGGACCGCGCGACGGGCACGTTCCTCAACGAGGACAAGTCCCCGAGCCGCAAGCTCGGCGGCATCGACAACCGCGGCAGCCACTTCTACCTGGCGCTCTACTGGGCCCAGGAGCTGGCACAGCAGACCGACGACGCCGCGCTCGCCGAGGCGTTCGGGCCGCTCGCCAGGACGCTGGCCGAGCAGGAGCAGACCATCGTCGACGAGCTGATCGCCGTCCAGGGCAAGCCGGTCGACATCGGCGGCTACTACCAGCCCGACCCCGCGAAGGCGGAGGCCGTCATGCGTCCGTCGGCCACCTTCAACAAGGCCATCGCGACGCTGGGCTGAGACCGGCCGCAGCGTCCGCGGACGCTGCACCCCGCACGACGGCCGCCCCGGCAGATATCCACCTGCCGGGGCGGCCGTTCGCGCGTGCCGGGGCCTGCTCGTGGGGATCCGGGAAACCGGGAACGCGCCCTGTCCGCCCCGGCCGGCCCGAAACTCTGCCGCACCGCCGCTCAGAACGCGTAGCGGACCGGCATCCAGGGTGCGTGGGTGCTTACCAGGCGGCGAACCGATTCGACCGCATCCGCCTTGACGGTGTTGCGGTAGCGGACGTTCAGACTGCCGTTCTCCGAGCGCTTGGCCTGCTGGATCTCCGGTCGCCAGATCGCGTCCTCGGCACGCGGGTGCCAGGCCATGTTCACCTCGTGGAGGTCCCGGTTGTGGGTCAGCATGATGACCTCGGCCGCGGCCTGCTCCTTGACCGACTGCGGCAGTACGTCGTCCATCTCCCGGAGCAGTTCCGCCCACGCCTGCTCCCACCCGGGCCTGATGACGACGGGGGAGAGGTTGAAATGCACTTCGTAGCCCGCCTCGACGAAGTCCGCCGCGGCCTCGATGCGCCGGGCGATCGGACTGGTGCGGATGTCCAGCAGGCGTGAGTCGTCCTGCGGCATCAAGGAGAAGCGCAGCCGGGTGCGCCCACGCGGGTCGAGTCCCAGCAGGTCGGGATTGACGAACTTGGTCGCGAACGAAGCCTTCGCGGTGGGCCAGCGGGTGAAGGCGTGCACCAGGTCAGCGGTGTTGTCGCTGATCAGGGCGTCGACCGAGCAGTCGTTGTTCTCGCCGATGTCGTAGACCCACGCGGCCGGGTCGCACTGGTTCGGCTCCTTCTTCGGACCCTGCGCGGTCACGTGGCGCCGCAGCCGGCCGATCAGCGCGTCGATGTTCGTGAAGACGGTGACCGGGTTGGCGTAGCCCTTGCGGCGGGGGACGTAGCAGTAGGCGCAGGCCATGGCGCAGCCGTTCGCCGCCCCGGGCGCGATCCAGTCCGCCGACCGGCCGTTGACCCGCACGGTCAGCGTCTTCTTCTCGCCCAGGACGAGGACCGTGCTCTTGATCCGCACCCAGCGGTCCGCGTTGCCCTTGTTGCCGTGCAGTTCCGGGATGCGCCAGTGCGAGTCCGTCGGGATGATCTCGGCGTCCGGATACCGCGCGATGATCTCCCGGCCTCGCGGGGAGGCGGCAGCGGCCGCCTCCGCGCGGATCTCCTTGACCGAGAGCATCCTGAGAGCCTCGTCCGAGTCGCGGAAGAGCGGCCCTGACGCCCTGGGTGCCTCCGGTCCGACGCGCATGTCGTCGAGGCCGAACAGCCCGTCCTGGTACCCGGCCGGGTCGCCGGGCGAGTGTGGGGTGTGCATGGCTGCTCCAGGCTCGGTGACGTCAGGACCCACCGTACGAGGAGTGACGCGGTGCCGTCCTGCATGCTTTGTCCCGGCGGGTCCGAGCGGCTCCCTTTACGCCATGCGGACTCAGAGCTGGAACTCGGCCGGCGCGAGACCCAGAGCCGCGCAGGCCTCCTGGAGCACCATGTGTTCGGCCTGCGAGAAGTCGCCGTCCGCCCCGGCGACGACGATGCCCGTCTGGATGACGGCCCTGGCCTCGGTCGGCTTCTTGGCCGCCTTGGTGATCTCCTGCATGGCCTCGGCCTTGCCCTGGTGGAAGTCCCGGCTCAGCTGGTCCACATGCTTGTTGAACCGCTGGCGCAACTGCTCCGGCGGGAAGTTCTGCAGGACGTCGTTGCCGAGGATCAACGACTCCACGTGCCGGCGCTCCTCCGCGTCCACGTGCCCGTCCGCGGCCGCGACCAAGGCGCACATCGCCATGCTCGCGTCCCGGTAGGCGCCGCTCTTGAGTTCGGTCTTGAGAGAGGTGAGCTGGTTCTTCAGAGCGCCTACCAACTGGGAGCGTGACGCGCCGCCGGACCGGGACCCTCCGCGTCCGCCTGCCGGCCCACGCCCCTGCTGCCCCTGCTGCAGGGTCCTGGCCTGGTCCTTGAGCTGATCCCACACTGCCATCTGACGTCACCTCGGTCATCGTCCGCACTGCCGGTCGCGAAGCCTCGCGTATACCGGTCCAACGGCCCACGACGGGTAAAGGTTCCGCAAAGTGAAGCGAATCGTGCCTCCTGATCGCGCCCCCCGATCGCCACCGCCCCGTCGCCTGATGCCACCGCCTCACGCGCTGCCTGCCGCTCGCCGCCCGTCGCACGACTCCCGGCCGCTCGTATCCTCGGCGCATGACGCCAGGCAGCACTGGGAGCGGACCGGGCCCCCTCACCCTCCGGCAGATCCTCGAACACGACGAGGAGGGCGTCCTGCGGCTGCTGCTCGCTCCCGCGGGGCAGGACGTGGCGGTACTCGGCGTGATCATCGGCGACGAGGGCCCGGCCCGCGCGCACGCGGGGCGGATCGTGCTGGCGGCAGGACTGCCGCCGGAACCGCCGACCGCCACCACTGCCGTGCTCGAAGCGGCACGGCGCGGGGCGTCGGCGCTCGTGCTCCGGGAGGCGGAGACGGATCCGGTGCCGGCGGAGGCACTGGCCGCGGCCGAGGAGTACGGAATCGCCCTGCTCGTCCGCGCCGCATGGGCGGACTGGGGTGACGCACTTGCCCTGCTCCGGTCGGCGACCGCCTTCGCCGCGGCCGGGCGGGGCGACCTCATGGCGGATGCCACCACCGGGGGCCTGGCGGCGCTCGCCTCGGCCACCGCACGGCACTGCCGCGGCTCGATCACCGTGGAGGACACGCAGTTCCGGGTGCTCGCGCACTCCGCCACGGGTCCCGAGGCCGACGGGCTGCGCCGGTCCACGATCCTGGGTGGCCGGGTACCGGAATGGCGTGTCGCCGAACTGCGCCGCAGCGGGCTGCTGCACGCGCTCCGGACATCGGGGGACGTCATCCACCGGGCCGCCGATGGCGACACCCCCGAACGTCTCGTCGTGGCCGTCCGCAGTGGCGGCGAGGTGCTGGGCTCGCTGTGGGCCGCCGCCGACGGGCAGCGGATGTCGCCCGACGCGGCCCAGGTGCTACGGCGTGCCGCCGCGCTCGCCGTACCCCATCTCCTGCGCCACCGGATGCGCGAGAGCGGCACCACGCGCAGGGAGTCGCACGCCCTGCGCGGCCTGCTCCACGGAAACGGCGACAGGCGGGCGCACCTGTGGTCCCTCGGCCTGACGCCTGACGTGCCCTGCGCAGTCGTCGTCGCCGTACGCACGCCCCCCGACGGGCCAGGGCCGGAGGACCGCACCCTGGAGGCACTGGTGGTCCAGGCCACCGCCGTACGGCCGGCCGCCCGGGTCTCGCGCGAGGAGGACACGGTCGCCGTGCTGCTGCCCGTGCACGAGGGCGGCGAACCGGGCGAGGTACTCGCCCTGGCCCGGGAACTCGACGCACTCGCCTCACAGATGCCCGGCCCGGCATGCGTGCGGATCGGCGCGGGACCGACCGTGGAGTCGGGTCTCGACGCGTCGCTGTCGTACGACGAGGCCCTGCTGGTCGTGCGCGCACTCCGGGACCGCGAGACACGGGGCCGCGACGCGTCCCCCCTACGGCATGCGGGGCCCGGCCAGGTCGCGCCGACCATCGAGGCACTGCGCATGCTCGACGCGGTGCGGCCCGTGTGGGAGTCGGGCACCGGCCCCGTGCACGAGCTGATCCGCGCGGATCTGGCCGCGGGCGGCGAACTGGTGCGTTCCCTCGGTGCCTACCTCGAGACGCCGGGGGACGTGGCGACGGCCGCCCGGCGTCTGACGCTGCACCCGAACACGCTCAGATACCGGCTGCGGCGCGCCCGAGAACGCTTCGGTGTCGACCTCGCCGACCCCGACACGCGGCTCGTCCTCACCCTTGCGGTGCGCCTGAGCGCAATGCTGTGAGACGTACTCCCCAGACTTCCGTCCGTCCGTTTCACCAAACGGCCGGTGCCGCTTTGTGCCTGGCGACGAAGACGGGCACGGGGCAGGGGGAACAGTCTTGATCCGTCCCGCCACACGCTCGCCGGCGTGTGGCACGGCCCGACCGAAAGCCCTGCCGTGACATCTGTGAGCACATCCCCGCCCGGAACCGCCGCCCTCCCTCCCGCACACCGCGTACCCGCGGTGCTGCGCCTGGCCGTCGCCACCGGACTGGTCGGAGAGGGGCAGCCGGTCGCCGGGTTCCTCGACACGGACGGGATCCGGGCCTCGGTCGCGAGCCTCCAGGAGGCGTACGCCCACGCCCCCGACGTGCTGCACACCTTCGCCGTCAAGGCGGCTTCCCTGGTTCCCGTGCTCCGGCTGCTCGCCGGGCTCGGCATGGGATGCGAAGTGGCCGGCCCAGGCGAACTGCGCCTCGCGCTCGACGCCGGGGTCGCCCCGTCGCGGATCGTGCTCGACTCGCCCGCAAAGACGCGGCAGGAGATCGGCGAGGCGCTCGCCCTGGGGGTGGCGCTCAACGCCGACAACCTCGATGAGCTGCGCCGTATCGACGCGCTGCGTCCCGCGCACAGCACCTCCGTCATCGGTCTGAGGATCAACCCCCAGGTCGGTGGCGGTTCCATCGGGGCGATGAGCACCGCGACCGCGACATCGAAGTTCGGCGTGGCACTGCGTGACCCGGGGGCACGCGCCCGCGTCGTGGCGGCGTTCGCCGAGCGCCCCTGGCTGACCCGGCTCCACGCACACGTCGGTTCCCAGGGCTGCTCGCTCGAACTCATCGCGGAGGGCATCGCGGAGACGTACCGGCTGGCGGAGGAGATCAACAGCACGCTCGGCACGCGGCAGATCACCAGCCTCGACATCGGTGGCGGGCTGCCCGTCAACTTCGATGACGACATGACACGCCCGACCTTCGCCGACCACGCCCGGGTCCTCGGCGAAGCCGTGCCGGGTCTCTTCGACGGCCGCTACGCACTGGTCACGGAGTTCGGCCGGTCACTGCTCGCCAAGAACGGGTTCATCGCCGCGCGCGTGGAGTACACCAAGGAAGCGGGGGGCCGGCGCATCGCCGTCACGCACGCGGGAGCGCAGACCGCCACACGCACCGTCCTGATGCCCGGCGCCTGGCCTCTGAGGGTCGGGGCGTTCGACGCCGAAGGAAACCCGCGGACCGGAGCGAAGCTGCGCCAGGACATCGCCGGGCCGTGCTGCTTCGCCGGTGACGTCGTCGCCCACGGTCGCGAACTGCCGGAGCTGGCCGAGGGCGACCACGTCGTCCTGCACGACACCGGGGCGTACTACTTCTCGACCCCCTGGGCGTACAACAGCCTTCCCCGTCCGGCCGTGTACGGCTTCACCGCCGGACAGGCCGACGGAGTGCGTCTGGTCACTATCAGGGCGCCGCAGACGCTCGAGGAGATCGCCGCGGAGAGCGGGCTCGCCCACGCCGACGCGCTGCTCCGCCCGGACGATGCGGACGGAACACGAGCCCCCGGCCCGCCCGCCTCTACGGCACCCGCGCCGTCCACTCCGGACTGCTGAACTTCGTTGCGGCCAGCTCCTCCGCGCGCGCCAGCTCCGCGGCGGTCACCTGTCCCGTGGCGAGTCCGTGGCGCTCGCGGAAGGACTTCACCATGCGGTCGATCACCGTCTCGCGGGGCAGGCCGGTCTGACGGCGCAGCGGATCGACGCGCTTCTTCGCGGACGCGGTCCCCTTGTCGGACATCTTCTCCTTGCCGATGCGCAGGACCTCCAGCATCTTCCCGGTGTCGATGTCGTAGGACAGGGTGACGTGATGGAGGATCGCGCCGGGCCCGCCGTCCGGGCCGAGAATGCGCTTCTGCGCGGCCCCCGCGATCTTCCCGACGTCCGTGGCGATGTCGTTGAGGGGCTGGTACCAGGCCTTGATCCCCATGTCTCCGAGTGCCTCGAGCACCCATTCGTCGAGATAGGCGTAGGAGTCGGCGAAGGACAGCCCCGAGACCAGGGAGGCGGGGACCGAGAGGGAGTACGTGATGGTGTTTCCCGCCTTGACGAAGGTCGGACGGCGAAGACACTACGAGCCTGCGTGATCATGGGCATGCGCCTGCTCCCGCCGGTTGCCACATGACACCCGGAGGGGTACTTACGGCACCCGCGCGGTCCACTCCTCAGCGGCGAACTTCGTCCGCACCAGCTCCTTCGCCCGGGCCATCTCTGCCGCTGTGACATTGCCGGTGGTCAACCCGTAGCGGTTACGGAAGGAGGAGATCATGTTCTCGATCACCTGCTCCCGGGCGAGGCCCGTCTGGCGGCGGAGAGGGTCGACGCGCTTCTTGGCGCTCTTGGTGCCCTTGTCGGACATCTTCTCCTTGCCGATGCGCAGGACCTCAAGCATCTTGTCGGCGTCGATGTCGTACGACATGGTTACGTGGTGCAGGACGGCTCCAAGACCACCGTCAGGGCCGACCATCCGCTTCTGGGCGGCACCGGCGATCTTGCCGGCGTCGGTGGCGATGTCGTTGAGGGGCTGGTACCAGGCCTTGATGCCCATGTCGCCGAGTGCACCCAGGACCCAGTCGTCCAGGTAGGCGTAGCTGTCGGCGAAGGAGAGGCCCGAGACCAGCGACTCCGGCACGGACAGTGAGTACGTGATCGTACTCCTGGGCTCTACAAACATGGCACCGCCACCAGAAACGCGGCGAACCACGGTCATACCGTGCTTTGCCGCCCCATCGGGGTCCACCTCGTTCCGCAGCGACTGGAAGCTGCCGATGACCACAGCAGGTGAGGCCCATTCCCAGACCCGCAGAGTGGGGGCTCGTCGCCCGGCGGCAACCTCTGCGGTGAGGACCTCGTCCAGTGCCATGTGCAGGGCCGGGGCCTGCGGCTCCGTGTGCACCAACTGCCAGTCGTAGTCGCTCCACTCGGTCGCATGGGCCAGTGCTCGCCGGACAGCGATGCCAACGCCCTCTGCGGTCAGCCCAAGCATCACGGTCGACTCCGGCAGCGCCGCCGTGATCCGGGCCGCCAGGTCTTCGGCGTCCGTCGAAGAAGGTGCGCTCTCCAAGGCCCTGTTGATCGAGAGGATCGCCTCGTCGGGCTCCAGGAAGAAGTCCCCGGCGACCCTCACGTTGCGGAGGACGCCCTCTTCGACATCCAGATCTACGACGACTAGCTTGCCGCCGGGCACCTTGTACTCGCCATGCACGACTTCGTTCCCTTCCAGCGCGCGGTGTGGATCCTCAGTCTTTGCTCCGACATCCGGAGAGACACGCACTATTGCACCCTAATGCTCGCTCGCGTTTTGCCTGAGTAAGGGCCTCAGGACGGCGCGGATCCGGGCGTTGATCTCCTCACGCGAGGTGAGGTCCCTTCCAGCTCCATGCTGCCGATGACGTTCCTCAGCGTGGTCACGGTGAGCTGGTCGATGGCGTGCAGATAGTTGGCGACCTCGTAGGCCGCTGATCGCGGGTCGGTGATCTGGTAGTGGAGCACGGTGTCGATGTTCACCACGAGGTTGTCTTCTGTGATCACCGGCTTGGGCTCGGCCGAGTAGACCTGCTCGCGCACGTCGAGTTTGGAGTTGACGCGATCTGCCACCGGCAGGACCAGGTTCAGGCCGGGCTGGAGCGCTCTGCGGTATCGGCCGAACCGCTCGATGTCGTATTGATCAGAAACTCATTGGGTTCACTCGTCGAGGGTGTAGCGGACGTTCGGGGCTTTGAAGTAGCCGGTGATGACGTGGGGTTGTCGTTGTCGGCGGTGGAAGAACCTGCGGGTTTCGGCGGCGAGTTCGGCCTGGTTCCTGGCCCGGTGGGTGTGGGGCAGGCTGCGTTTGAGGTCGGCGTTGACCAGCTCGTCCGGGTTCAGCTCGGGTGAGTACGAGGGCAGGAAGTGCAGCTCGGTCTCGTCCTTGTGGCCGGCGAGCCAGGCCCGGACGATCTCGAGCGGTGGGCCGAGTGCCGGTCGACGATCAGGTGAATCTTGTGGTCGAAGTGCCCGACGATGCGTGCGAGGAAGCGGCACATGACCTTCGCG
>NZ_JBHVCT010000125.1:0-12752 GCF_042803195.1 Streptomyces sp. NPDC057428 | reverse complement strand
CACCAGCGCGACGAGCCCACGCATCACACCACCAGGCACACCGTCACGCCGACATCGAGATATGGCCCATGCGGCCTAAACGAGCGACGTTGCGGGGGCACTGCTCCCTCTGAGGTGACTCCCGTGCTGTGGACACTCTGACAATGGGTCCGAGGAAGGGGGGTCCTGGCGGGACGGGAGTCCCCATATCCAGTGGAGTTCAGGAACGACGCGGTGGCGTTGTATCGCGCGGGGTGTGGGAAGCGGCTGAGGGTAGTTCACTCTGCAAACGGTCCCCAATCGACCTATTTGCCCAAAAGTTGCGCTGCGTAGCTCTCCCGAGTCCTCGCCATTGAATCCGCTTGAGGTCGTGTTTGTCACCCCAAGCTAGGGTGGCTATGACGTCGCTGCCGCGGCAGTAATCTAACTGGTCGTTCCGCTTAAAGCGAAGAGTGAGGTTCATCTTTCGTGCGTTTCACCGATATCTACGAGCAGTGGTCTGAGTTCTTGAGTTCCTCTGCGTATTCGCGAATCAGATCCTTAAGTGCTTTCGCGTTGGGCTTCCCTCCTGAAATGCGAATACTTGCGAATACTCTTTCGCTGCTCGTGGGCGGTGTTAGGCAGGTCACTTTTCCGATTGCACCTGTTGGCGAGTAGATGTACTTCCCGTCTTTTGTTTTCCTGTCTCCGGGGTCGACATTGTTGTATGCCATTGCGGCGACCTCGAGCAATGACCTATCCTTATTCAGCCACTCGGAACTAGCTGATAGAACCTCCTTATCGTCCACGTATATGCGACACCTTCTGATCCCTTCCGTTTCGTTGCGTGAGACTACGGATACTCTCTTTCCTGGCGGCATGAAGGGATCTAGGAGCTTGGAGGGGACGGATTTTCCGCAGAGCGAGTCTGGGGTCTCGTAGGATTTCTCGGGCGCGGAGCAGGCCAAACTGGAGATCGCCAAGATTGCTACTCCGGCAATCGAGGGCAGAAGCTTCCGGTTCCGAGGGGTGCGCCTATCCATCAGTGCTGATATTTCCACATTGCTTCCTTTTGGGTGGAATATTGCTTGAGAGTCGTATTGGAATGAGCGTTCGCTAGCTGACTGGATCCATCCGTGCGGTTATGGCGGCCGTCAGCCGCTGGGAATGTCAGTCTCAAGATCGTTTGCCATCTGGCGGCCTGCTGTGGAAGCGTCGTTGAACCCGTCCCGAGTCCCGTCTCTTGTCCACTCTTCGAATTTTTCTACGTCAGGTGAGCTGTGTGTCCTGGCGGCGCTATCTGCCGCAATCCTGGCAAGTTCCGTATTTCTTTGTGTGCTATCTTCCCAAAGCTCTCCGACGGTCTTTCCCGCCTCTTTCACCTTCTCGGGCTCTGTGTCCTTGAAGAGCTGCTCCAGGACGGCCCCGCTCGCAGTCCCTGCTATGCCTCCCACTGCAGCTCCCACAACTGGGCTGGCAATGAAACTCGTGCCAATTCCCACACCGGTACCGATGACCCCTGAAGCGGCACCTTTCCTCTGATTCACTGCATGCTCGAAGTCGCCGTCGGCTTCCCTCGCTTCCCCCAGTACCGCCTCCTGGCGTCCTATGGCAAGAGTCCCGCCGACTTCACCCGATCTGCGAGTAATTTCCTTGACCGTATCTTCGATGGAGTGCGGGTACTTCTGGTCAGCGGGGAGGTCGGGGTTCAGGTGGTAATCAAGGAGGCTGGCCATGTATGATTTCTGGCCCACTTCGACAGCGCTGTAGCCCTCCGGATTCTGTCCTAGGCTCACCAACAGGCGAGTCACATCTGTGTGCTCCAGCTCGGCGACATGGCCGGCGATCGGGAAGAGTTTCGGAACACTTGCGTTCTCCTTGCTGGCCTCGGTGGTGGCCCTGTTGATGTCAGGCAGATACTCGGACGTAATCTGGCCGATACTGTCAGACATGTATCCATGTTTGGTCAATCGCTCGGGGTCGTCCGAAATGGAGGTGGTGAGGCTTTTCATGAGCTTTGCTTGGTCTGCGTTATGCGCCGGAAGGCCCGCCGCCGGTATTTCGCCCGCAGGATGGCCAGTTATTGCCGCTTCCAGAGCCAGAGCCATGGCGTTCCGCCCGGCGATGCTTTCGTCACCCTTGTCGTTCTGGTCCTCCGGCCAGTTCCGCTCCTCGAAGAGGTAGTCGAAGTTGCTGAGTTCCCGCATCTCCTTCTTTCCGTTCCCGTCGGTGTCTTCCTTGAAGTCGTGATCCTCATCCTTCGTCACGAAGGTGTCACTGAAGAATTCCGTAGCGGCGGCAGGACTGTTCGAGAGAGCCTTCATGAAGCCGGTCATCGGGTCCGACCCCGAGTCGGATCCCGTCCGATTGAGGAGAGGGTCCATCCCCAGATGCGTCCAGGCGCCATGGCGTCCGTTGTCGGTGAACTTCTTCTCGGTCTTGATCAGCTCATTGCCGTAGTCGTTGAGGAACTTGTCGTCATAGTTGCCCCATCGCATCAGGTTGCTCATCACCTGGAAGCCCAGCGTGCCGGAGTTCTTGGCGATCGGCTGGCTGCCGAGATCGACCATCTCGCGCTTCCAGTTCGCCATTCCCTGGCTATCGCTCTGGCTGGCGGTGGCCAGGGTGAGGCTCAGGTTCTTCTGCAGCTCGTCGTACTGGTCGACCCTCTGCCTGCCGATGTCATAGGCACGATGGGGATCGTTCAGGCCTGCCCAGAAGTCCAGCGTTCCCTGAGCCCCCAGGTTCTCCGCGAAGCGGGCGGCGAACAGTTCGTCTCCCGCCATCTTCTCCAGCCCGGCGTTCAGCCGGTCGAACTCCTTGGCCGTGAGGTCCTCCGGCTTCTTCTTCGCGATCGCCGACAGCTCGTCGGCCTCCTTGATCGCGGCAGCCGCGGAGTCCCGGTTCTTGTAGTCGGCGCCCGTGAATCCGAGATCGGCCTGGTCCGCAAGGGCCCTGAGGGCGACAGAGCCCGTGTGGTCGCTCTCGGTCGCCTTGTCGAGGATCTTCTGGATCTCGTCGCGGAGTGCGGTGACGTCGCTCTGGCTGTGCTCGGGGACGGGCGTACCCTCTGCCGCGCGGTCCGGGTGGATGTTCATCGTGACTGTGAAACCACCACCACCTGTCGTGGTGACCGTGAGGTTCTTTCCCCGCGCACGCTCCAGGGCCTGTTCGAGCTGGTTCTGGTAGCCCTTCAACTCGTCACGTGTGTCCTTGAGGATGTTCCACAAGGACCTGGCCTGCTTGTGGGCGTCGTCGAACTCGTGCACCGTCTTGTGGACGAACACCTTGGTGACAGTGGCGTTTCCGCCCTCCCAGTTCGCCTTGTCGGCCTTCGCCTTCAGACCGTCCCGGGCGTCCTCCTTCAGGACGGCGAGGTTGTTCACCATGGTCGACCAGTCGGTGACGGCGGCGTCCAGCTGTCCGAACCGGGCGAAGCGCAAGGATTCGAGATCCATCAGTTGTCCGCCTTGTTCGTCTTGCCCTTGGGCGCGTAATCGTCGTCGAAGCCCTGGTCGAGCGCGGCGATGCTGCTGACGTTGCTTCTCACGTACTGGTCGTCACTCCGGTGCACGTACTTCGTGAAGTCCATGTGGGCCGATATATGGCCACAGGCGTCCATGAGGGACTTCAGTTGCTTGTCCCACCGGTCTGCCACGTGCTGGAGTGCGCCGCCGAGCTCGAACCCCTGGCTGGTGAGGTTGCCCGCGGCGGTTTCGCTGGTGGGGACGGCGACACGGGCCTCTTTCCACAAGCGGGTGTTCAGCTTGGAGGCTTCGTCACGGACACCCGACAGGTCGGTCTGGTTGACGGCGAGGTCGCCCTTCTTGCCCCCACTGCCCCCGGGTTCGGCTTTGTTGAGCTGCATCTGTGTGTCGCCGTTGGCGGCCGCTTCGGCCTTCAGCTGCTCCCACTCGGCCCATGCCATGGGTGGAACCTCCAGTGTGTGCTGGTGATGCCGGACTTCTGGAATCTCTTCGCCGGGAGACGGCGGCGGTCCGCCGCGTGAGGGCGGGAGACGGGGCCGCGCGTACCGGCCGTGAACCGGTGCGACCGCGCTGCCCCGCTCCCCGGAACCCTTACCGTGCCCCGTCCATCAGCCCGGTCTGCACCAGCGGGTTCCCGCGTCGTCGGGTGACGAAGACCCCGCGACCCGGAGGCATCGGGCGCGGTCGCACATTGCCGAGGATGTCGCCCTCGATGGGGTCGCCCGACAGCATCAGGCCCTGCGCTCCCAGTTCCAGGATGCGCTGCATGAAGGGCTCGTACAGCGCGCGGCCCGCCCCCGCCGTACTGCGGGCGATGATGAACCGCACGCCGACGTCACGGGCGAACGGCAGCATCTCCGTGAGCGCGGCCAGCGGGTTGCCGCTCGACGTCGAGACGAGGTCGTAGTCGTCGACGACCACGTACACCGTCGGGCCGCTCCACCAGCTGCGGTCGCGCAGTTCCCGGGCGGTGACCTCGGGCGAGGGCGTACGACGCTTCATCAGGTCGTACAGCGCGTCCGTGTGGTGCTCCATGCTGTTGGACATGGGCACGTACTCGGCCAGGTGCGTCGCGGGAGTGACGTCCAGGAGTGCTCGCCGGTTGTCGATGACGAAGAACTTGGCGGCGTTCCCCTCGTACCTCTCGGTGAGCTGCTTGATGAGCAGGCGCAGCAGATTCGACTTGCCGGACTCGCTCTCGCCGAACACCAGGAAGAACGGGTCGCGCTCGAAGTCGTGGAAGACCGGTTCGAGGTTGTTCTCGTCGATGCCGAACGCGATCCCGCGGTCCGGCTGCGCGTAGCCCGCGGGCAGTTCGCGGACCGGTAGTTCGCGGGGCAGCAGACGGACCGCGGGGGCGGGCGCCGCGGTCCAGTGCCTGGCGACCTCCTGGTTCATGGCCGCCGTGGCCTCGGAGAGGTCGCTGTCGGAGTTGATGCCGTCGATCCGCGGTACCGCGGCCATGAAGTGGAGCTTCTCCGGCGTGAGGCCACGTCCGGGGACACCGGCGGGCACGTTGACCGCGGCCTTGCGGTCCAGTTCGGAGTCCATGACGTCACCGAGCCGCAGTTCGAGCCGGTTCATCAGGTGGTCCTTCAGGTTGGCCCGGACCTCCATGGAGCGCGACGCCGTGACGATCAGGTGGATGCCGTAGCCGAGCCCGCGCTGCGCGATGTCGACGGCAGCGGGCTCCAGGCCCTCGTAGTCCGTACGGAAGTTGCCCCAGCCGTCGATGAGCAGGAAGACGTCGCCCCACGGCTGGTCCGTCGCCGAGATCTCACCGCGCGCCCGCAGCCTGCGGAAGGTGGCGATGGAGTCGATGCCGGCGCTGCGGAAGTACTCCTCACGGCGCGCCATGATCCCGTACACCTCGGAGACCGTACGACGCACGCGTTCAGGGTCGAGCCGGGACGCGATCCCTCCGACATGCGGCAGACCGGAGACCGAGGCCAGGCCGCCGCCACCGAAGTCGAGTCCGTAGAACTGGACCTCCTGCGGAGTGTGGGTGAGGGCGAAGCCCGCGATGAGCGTGCGCAGCAGCGTGGACTTGCCCGACTGCGGGCCGCCGGTGATCTGCATGTGGCCCGCAGCGCCGGAGAAGTCCCGGTAGAGCGTGTCGCGCCGCTGCTCGTACGGCTTGTCGACCACGCCCAGCGGGACGACGAGGCGTCCCGAGCCTTCGAACCCGGGCTGGGTCAGCCCACGGCCCTCGACCGGGGAGAGCCCCGGCAGGAGCTCGTCCAGCGACGGCGGGTTGTCCAGGGGAGGCAGCCACACCTGGTGCGCGGAGGCCCCCCGGCCCTCCAGCCGGCGCACGATGACGTCGAGCACGGTGTCGGCGAGCGCGTCGTCCTCGGCCTTCCGCGCATCGGGTACGGCTGCCTGCGCCGTCGGCTGTACGTAGCGCACCGGCACCGGAGCCGCGGTGAACACCACCGGCCTGCGGTCCATCGGCAGAGGGCCCGAGGACGTGGCCGGCTGGGCGCCCGAGCGGTACACCCCGGAGACGTACGCCGCCTTGAAACGCACCATCTCGTCCGTGCCGTACTTGAGATAGCCGGATCCGGGGACATTGGGCAGGTGGTAGGCGTCGGGGACGCCCAGAGCGGCCCGGGACTCGCCCGCGGAGAACGTACGCAGACCGATCCGGTACGACAGATAGGTCTCCAGGCCGCGCAGCCGTCCCTCCTCGAGGCGCTGCGAGGCCAGCAGCAGATGGACGCCCAGCGAACGTCCGATGCGCCCGATCTGCACGAACATCTCGATGAAGTCCGGCTTCGCGGTGAGCAGTTCGCTGAACTCGTCGATGACCAGGACAAGGGACGGAATGGGCTGCAGCGGGGCACCCGCGGCCCGCGCCTTCTCGTAGTCGTGGATGTTGGCGTAGTTGCCCGCGTCGCGCAGCATCTCCTGGCGGCGGTTGAGCTCACCGCTGATGGAGTCGCCCATGCGGTCCACGAGCGTCAGGTCGTCCGCGAGGTTGGTGATGACCGCTGCGACGTGGGGCATCTGCGCCATACCGGCGAAGGTGGCGCCACCCTTGAAGTCCGCGAGGACGAAGTTCAGCGTCTCCGAGGTATGGGTGACGGCAAGGCCCAGTACGAGCGTACGGAGCAGCTCGGACTTGCCGGAACCGGTGGCGCCGACACACAGGCCGTGCGGCCCCATGCCCTCCTGCGCCGCTTCCTTGAGGTCGAGCATCACCGGAGCGCCGTCCTCGCCCACGCCGATCGGGACCCGGAGCCGCTCGGCCTGCGAACGGGCCCGCCAGGTCCGGCTCACGTCGACCGACGCGGCGTCACCGAGGTTCAGCAGATCGGTGAACTCCAGGTTGGCGAGCAGCGGTTCGTCGTCGTCCCCGCCCGAGGCCACGTGGAGGGGGGCCAGCTGCCTTGCCAGTGCCTCCGCGGCCTCGTGGCTCAGCAGGTCGGGAAGGCCGTCGTACACCAGGCCGTGCCCCGACTCCAGCTGCAGCGAGTGGGGATCCACCACGATGGAGAGGCCGCCGCGCGCTCCGTTGACCTGGCCCGTGACGATCTCGACGACCGTCACGCCCTGAAGGCCCTCGGCCGAAGCGAGCGCTGACGTGGCCGGTACGGACTCGCCGTCGAGCACTATGACGACGTGCGGCTGGTCGAGGAGCGGCTGACCACCCGGCTGGAACCGGGGCCGGCCGTCGAAGCGGCCCGCGAGCATCTCCTCCAGCTCCGCGACACCGGTGGTGATCAGGCGACGGCTGCCTGCGCCGTCGACGGAGCCCTGTACCTGGACGTGCGGGAGCCACTTCGCCCACTCCCAGCGCGGAGCGGCGCCCCGGCCGGCCGCGACGGCGATGATCAGGTCCTCGGGAGAGTGCAGCGAGGCGAGCGACCCGACCATCGCGCGGGCCACGGCACGCACGGATTCCGCCTCGCCGCTGATCGTCAGGTGGTAGAAGGCACGGAGCGAGACCGCCATCGGCAGGCCGTCCAGCGTGCTGTGGGTCGTCAGGAACTGCTGCATCGCCCCGGCCGTCAGCGGCTCGAGTTCATCGACCGGCGCGGTGTCGGGTGCGACGAGCGGCGTGGCGAGTTCCTGGCTGCCCAGGCCGATACGTACGTGAGCGAAGTCCGCGTCCCCGATACGGCGCTCCCACACCCGGCTGCCCTCGGCGACGAGCGCCCACAGCTGCTCCGGGGACGGGTGGAGATAGAACTGAGCGTCGCGCTGCTCCCGGGCGGTCTTCAGTACGACGCGTCTGGTCTGCGTCAGGTACTTCAGATAGTCGCGCCGCATGTCCGCGAGCTGCCCCTGGGTGCCGCGCCGGAAGCGAATGATCATCGCGATCGCCATCGCGATCGTCGACGCGATCATGATCATGCCCATGATCCGCATGATCGGGTTCGGCGTCATGAAGAAGAAGACGACGGAACCACCCATACCCAGCATCGGCAGCAGCTGCATCATCACCCCCTCCTGCTGCCCGCGAGGCAACTCGGGCGGAGGTTGCAAGTGCACCTGCTCGCCCGGAACTTCGGAGGGGAGGGCCCGCGGTGGGCGCTTGACGACGATCTGGCTCACAGCTCACCAATTCCCTTGCCGGACGGAACTGTTCCTATCGGCGCCCCCGTGGCGACGGGTTCCGTCCGCGGGAGGATCCTACTGGCGGACCCGCTGACCCCAGGGCGGTAGGGTGTCGCGACGCGCGTACGCATCCGCTAACTACCGCAAAAAAATGGGTCATTCGGGACGCAGGTGGAACCCGTGATCCAGGGGTGCGTATTTCGGGAGATCCAGGAGAACCATGAGGGGGAGCAGCACGTGACTATGACGGCCCAAACGGCGGCTACCGGATCCGGCCGGCCGGGTCCCGGAGTTCCGGCCGGCAACGGAACCGGCTTCTGCCGGATCACGGTCGTCGCGCCCGACGGCCGCGTTGACGTGGCGCTGCCCGAGGACATCCCCGTCGCCGACCTCTACCCGGAGATCCTCCGGCTGTCCGGGCAGAGCCCCGCCCCGGGCGCACCGGTCGGCTATCACCTGGTGCGCCGTGACGGCACCGTCCTCGACAGCGGACGCACGCTGGCCGGCCAGCGCATCCTCGACGGCGAGCTGCTGTCCCTGCGGCCCTTCTCGGAGTCCTTGCCCCCCGCGGTCTTCGACGACGTCTCCGACGCCGTCGCCACAGCCGTCGCACGCGACCGCACCCTCTGGGGCGACAGCCTCATGCGGTCGGCGGGCCTCTTCGGCGGATCGGTCCTGCTGGTCCTGCTCGGCTTCGTGCTGTGGACCTCCGACGTCCGGCACGACATGCACGGCCTGCCGGGCATCCTGGCCGCCGTCACCGCCCTGCTCCTTCTCGCGCTGGCCTGCGTGCGCGCGCGCGTCTACGCCGACCGTGGTTCGTCCATCTCGCTGGGGATCGGCGTGCTCACCAATGCCGCGGTCGCCGGAGCCGGGCTCCTGCCGCTCAGCGGCGGCCAGGGCATCGGCAGGCTCCAGTTCCTGCTCGCCTGCGCCGCCGTGCTGGTGGCGTCGGTGATCCTCATGATCGCCGCCCCCGAAGGCGACGGCACGTTCGTCGCCTTCGTGTTCGCATCGGCCATCGGCCTGCTCGTGACCTTCATCGCGATCATGACCGGCATGGAGCCGGCCGAGACCGCAGCCGTGTGCGCCCCCCTCTCCGTGGGGCTCCTCGCCTTCCTGCCCGGACTCTCCACCCGCTTCGCCCGTCTCCCGATCGGCTTCGAGCCGCCCCGCACCACCACGGGTGACTACGGAGCGTCCGACCCGGCGCCGCAGGGCCCGGTCGACGCGGACCGCATCGCCGCCCAGGCGCGGCGCGGCCACGAACTGCTGGTCGGTCTGGTCGGCGGATGCGCGCTGGTGGCCGTGGGAGCCGCAGCGGTGCTCGGCTTCGCGGACAGCGTCTGGGGCCAGCTGCTGGCGCTCGCCACCGGCATCGCGATGCTGATGCGCGCCCACCTGTTCCGCTACACCGCCCAGGTCGGCTGCGCCCTGGGGGCGGGCCTCGCCGCACTCGTGCTCCTCGGCCTCGGACTGTCGCTCAACCCGCCGGTCGCACTGATCCGCGAGGCGTTCAAGGGCGACAGCGGGGGACTCGACATCCGTACGATCTGGCTCACGGCCGCGGTCGCCGGTGTCGCCGCGCTGATCACGGCCATAGGCCTGATCGTGCCGCGCAAGGGCGTCACCCCTTTCTGGGGCCGCTTCCTCGAGATCGCCGAGGCGTGCGTGCTCCTGACACTGCTGCCCCTGTGCCTCGCCGTTTTCGAGGTCTACCACTCGATCCGCGTACTCACCAGCTGATACCCGTCCGGGGGTGCTCCTGACGGCTGGTACTCTGACCAGTGGCCGTTTGTGTACGCGCCTCCGGATCATCCTGGGGGCTGCGCTCATCGGACCTTCGCCTCCGAGTCACGGAAGCTCCCCTGAGATCAAGACCAGGGGCACTCGTGGGCGCATCGAACACCAAGAGGAGTACGCGTGCCGCTCGACGCCGCTACGAAGAAGCAGATCATGTCCGAGTTCGCCCAGAAGGAGGGTGACACCGGATCCCCCGAGGTCCAGGTCGCCATGCTCTCCCGCCGGATCTCGGACCTGACGGAGCACCTCAAGACGCACAAGCACGACCACCACTCCCGTCGTGGTCTGCTGATCCTGGTCGGCCAGCGTCGCCGCCTCCTGCAGTACCTTGCCAAGAAGGACATCCAGCGCTTCCGTGCGCTCGTCGACCGCCTCGGCATCCGCCGCGGTGCGGCCGGCGGCGCCAAGTAAGGACGCTGTGAGAGGGAGCGGTTCCCCCATTCCAGGGGGCCGCTCCCTTTGCTGTACGTGCGGGACCGGGGTCAGGATCAGTAACCTGGACGCACGACACCATGACGAGGGGAAGCGCCCCACGGCCGCCGCCGGTCCTCGGTAGTGGCCCCCGGGACAACGTCCGGGAGCTTCGATCGAAGACCGGCCCGCACAGGGGAGCGCTTCTCCGCACCGTCCTCCGCCACACGGGCGGCAGGACGAAAGACGACGAGTATGGAGAAATCACTAGTGGAGAACGAGACCCACTACGCCGAAGCCGTGATCGACAACGGCACGTTCGGCACCCGCACCATCCGCTTCGAGACGGGCCGCCTGGCCAAGCAGGCCGCCGGCTCCGCCGTCGCGTACCTGGACGACGACACCATGGTGCTGTCGGCCACGACCGCTTCCAAGCGGCCCAAGGACCAGCTCGACTTCTTCCCCCTCACGGTGGACGTCGAGGAGCGGCAGTACGCGGCCGGCAAGATCCCCGGCTCCTTCTTCCGCCGTGAGGGCCGGCCCTCCGAGGACGCGATCCTCACGTGCCGCCTGATCGACCGCCCGCTGCGACCCTCCTTCAAGAAGGGCCTGCGCAACGAGATCCAGATCGTCGAGACGATCATGGCGCTCAACCCCGACCACCTGTACGACGTGGTCGCGATCAACGCCGCCTCGGCTTCCACGATCCTGGCGGGCCTGCCCTTCTCCGGCCCCATCGGCGCCACCCGCGTCGCCCTGATCAAGGGCCAGTGGGTCGCCTTCCCGACGCACACCGAACTCGAGGACGCGGTCTTCGACATGGTCGTCGCCGGTCGCGTCCTGGAGGACGGCGACGTCGCGATCATGATGGTCGAGGCCGAGGCCACCGAGAAGACCATCCAGCTCGTCAAGGACGGCGCCGAGGCGCCGACCGAAGAGGTCGTCGCCGCCGGTCTGGAAGCCGCGAAGCCCTTCATCAGGGCGCTCTGCAAGGCCCAGTCCGACCTCGCCGCCAAGGCCGCCAAGCCCACCGGCGAGTTCCCGGTCTTCCTCGACTACCAGGACGACGTCCTGGAGGCGCTCACCAAGGCCGTCCGCACCGAGCTCGCCAAGGCGCTGACCATCGCCGGCAAGCAGGAGCGCGAGGCCGAGCTGGACCGCATCAAGGAGATCGCCGGCGAGAAGCTGCTCCCGGCCTTCGAGGGCCGCGAGAAGGAGATCTCGGGTGCCTACCGCGCGCTGACCAAGAAGCTGGTCCGCGAGCGCGTCATCAAGGACAAGGTGCGCATCGACGGTCGTGGCGTCACGGACATCCGTACGCTCGCCGCCGAGGTCGAGGCCATCCCGCGCGTGCACGGCTCGGCGCTGTTCGAGCGTGGCGAGACCCAGATCCTGGGCGTCACCACCCTCAACATGCTCCGCATGGAGCAGCAGCTGGACACCCTCTCCCCGGTGACCCGCAAGCGCTACATGCACAACTACAACTTCCCGCCGTACTCCGTCGGCGAGACCGGCCGCGTGGGCTCGCCCAAGCGCCGCGAGATCGGCCACGGCGCGCTCGCCGAGCGCGCCATCGTGCCGGTGCTGCCGTCGCGCGAGGACTTCCCCTACGCGATCCGCCAGGTCTCCGAGGCGCTGGGCTCCAACGGCTCGACGTCCATGGGCTCGGTCTGCGCCTCCACCATGTCCCTGCTGAACGCCGGTGTGCCCCTCAAGGCCGCCGTCGCCGGCATCGCCATGGGCCTGATCTCCGAGGAGATCGACGGCAAGACCCACTACGTCGCCCTCACCGACATCCTCGGTGCGGAGGACGCCTTCGGCGACATGGACTTCAAGGTCGCCGGCACCAAGCAGTTCGTGACCGCGCTCCAGCTCGACACCAAGCTCGACGGCATCCCCGCCTCGGTCCTGGCCGCCGCGCTGAAGCAGGCCCGTGACGCGCGTCTGCACATCCTGGACGTCATGAACGAGGCCATCGACGTCCCGGACGAGATGTCCCCGAACGCCCCGCGGATCATCACCGTCAAGATCCCGGTGGACAAGATCGGTGAGGTCATCGGCCCCAAGGGCAAGATGATCAACCAGATCCAGGAGGACACCGGCGCCGACATCACGATCGAGGACGACGGCACCATCTACATTGGTGCCCAGCAGGGCTCGCAGGCCGAGGCCGCCCGCGCCACGATCAACGCGATCGCCAACCCGACCATGCCGGAGGTCGGCGAGCGGTACCTGGGTACGGTCGTCAAGACCACCACCTTCGGTGCGTTCATCTCCCTGATGCCCGGCAAGGACGGCCTGCTGCACATCTCGCAGATCCGCAAGCTCGCCGGTGGCAAGCGCGTGGAGAACGTCGAGGACGTGCTCGGTGTCGGCGCCAAGGTCCAGGTCGAGATCGCGGAGATCGACTCCCGCGGCAAGCTCTCCCTGATCCCGGTCGTCGAGGGTGAAGAGGACGAGAAGAAGGACGACACCGACAAGTGACGTCCCGTAGTTCCGTGACGACGGCCCGCCCCTCCCCGGAGGGGC